>NZ_JBSFWT010000008.1:0-141486 GCF_053594975.1 Streptomyces sp. NPDC002537 | reverse complement strand
GCACGCGGCCGTTCGGGTCGGCGTCCTTGTAGTACTCGACGCCCTGCACCAGCGAGGCGGCGCAGTTGCCCACGCCGACGATGGCTACGCGAACCGAACCCATTCCGGTTGCTCCCTGTGTTGACTCGACGAAAGCCCTGCGTGTGCAGGGCTCACTTGACGGTGCCGCCGGACCGATCCGCCCGGGAGCCGCCCCGGCTACCGGGGCGGACCGCCTGTTTCTCCTGATGTGTCCTGCGGCGCGGCGGCCTTGCGCATGTCGCGCCCGGACCGCTCGCTCTCGATCAGCTCGTTCAGCCAGCGGACCTCGCGCTCCACCGACTCCATACTGTGCCGCTGCAGTTCGAGGGTGTAGTCGTCCAACCGGTCACGGGTACGGGCCAGGGAAGCGCGCATCTTCTCCAGGCGCTCCTCCAGCCGGCTGCGGCGGCCTTCCAGCACCCGCATCCGGACGTCACGTGAGGTCTGCCCGAAGAACGCGAAGCGGGCGGCGAAGTGCTCGTCCTCCCACGCGTCCGGCCCCGTATGGGCGAGCAGTTCCTCGAAGTGGTCCTTGCCGTCCGCCGTCAGGCGGTAGACGATCTTCGCCCGTCGCCCCGCCAGGGAAGCCGCGCGGGCGTCCTCCGGGGCACTTCCCGGTTCCTCGATCAACCACCCGTTGGCCACGAGGGTCTTGAGGCAGGGGTAGAGGCTGCCGTAGCTGAACGCTCGGAACACCCCGAGCGAGGTGTTGAGACGTTTCCGCAGTTCATAGCCGTGCATCGGGGACTCACGGAGCAGCCCGAGAACGGCGAACTCGAGGATGCCGGAGCGTCTGCTCATTTGTCGCCCTCCTTCGTCCCCAGTGTCCCCTATGCCGCACTATGCCGAGCTGATGTATCGACTCGATACATCCAGACGATAGAACGAGCGTGTTGATGCGACAAGAGGGGGCACGGTGAACGAGGTCACATCACCGATTCGTGGGACACAACCTGCCTGAATTGGAGTGAACATCCCCAGTGGGAGCGATTTGGCCGTGCGTAGTCTGTGCGCCATGCAGACCACCGGGAACCGAGTGACTCCGTCAGGCGTCCTCGTCCCGGATGCAGTGCGCCCGGTCGCTCAGGGGGGTTACCGGCAGCGCATCGGGGGGAACGCAAGCCACCTGCCGCTTCCAGGCGTTGAGACGCCTGCCCTAGGAGTAATCGTTCGATGAGCGAGCACCGCCGCAAGCCGCCGCAGCCCCAGGGCGGCGGACGAGCCGCGGCCAGGCGCGCGGCCCAGCCGTCGTCCGGCCGCCGTGCCGCACCGCCCAGCAGTTCCGCCGCGTCGGGTTCCGGAGGCGGTGACGCATCTCAGTACGCCAGCCGGGCCGAAGCCCGTCGCGCGGCCCAGCGCGGGGGCGGGGGCGGGGGGCGCAGACGCCCGGCCGACCCGGGCCCCGGAGGCGGGGGCCGCGGACGCGGCGGCCACCCGGGAAAGAAGCGGTTCATCGACTATCCCCGCGCGGGCAAGACCGGGGCGTGGCGCTGGGTGCCGTCCTGGAAGCTGGTCCTGGGCATGTGCTTCGGCTTCGCCGGCCTGATTCTCGGCGCCGTGGGCGTCGCGCTCGCGGTGGTGCAGGTGCCGAGTGAGCAGAAGGCGGCGGCCGTCCAGAAGAACGTCTATTACTGGGCGGACGGCAAGCAGATGGTCGTCGCGGGCGGTGGCAATCTCAACCGGCAGATCGTGCCGATCAGCAAGATTCCCGTGTCGATGCGGAACGCGGTGATCTCGGCCGAGAACGCCAGTTTCTACAAGGACTGGGGCGTCGACCCCATGGGTATCGCGCGCGCCGTCGTGAAGATGGCACAGGGCGGTGAGACCCAGAGTGGCTCGACCATCACCCAGCAGTTCGTGAAGAACACGTACCTCAGCCAGGAGCAGACGCTCAAGCGCAAGGCCACGGAACTGCTGATCTCCATAAAGGTCGGGGCCACGAAGGACAAGGACGACATCCTCGCGGGCTATCTCAACACGGCCTATTACGGGCGCGGCGCGTACGGCATCCAGGCGGCGGCGCGGGCGTACTACGACAAGGACTCCTTCCAGCTGACGCCCAGCGAGGGCGCCTTTCTCGCGGCGACGCTGAACGGGCCGAACCTTTACGACCCTTATGGCGGTCAGGGCCCCGCGGCGACGCCGGAGAAGAACACCAAGCGATCGACGGACCGCTGGAAGTGGACCCTGGACCGTGAGGTCCAGGTCGGCCACATGCAGGCCGCGGAGCGCGACGACTGGGTGAAGAAGGGCTTCCCGATGCCCCAGAAGCCCAAGCCCGCGACCAACCGGGCCGGTCAGATCGGCTATCTCACGGATCTCGCCGACAATTACATCGTCGCCCACTCCAACATCAGCAAGAGCCAGCTGGACCGCGGCGGGTACCAGATCCGCACGACCTTCGACCACGACAAGGTCGACGCCCTTTCGAAGGCCGTCGAGGACGTGCGCAAGGCCAACATCAAGCCCGATGTGCGCGACGTCGACAAGTTCGTGCAGTTCGGCGGGGCCTCGGTGGAGCCGAAGACCGGCAAGATCGTCGCCATTTACGGTGGCGAGAACGCGCTGGAGCACTACACCAACAACGCCGATTACACGGGTGTGCAGGTCGGCTCGACGTTCAAGCCCTTC
Organism: Streptomyces sp. NPDC002537; assembly: GCF_053594975.1. Taxonomy (NCBI): domain Bacteria; kingdom Bacillati; phylum Actinomycetota; class Actinomycetes; order Kitasatosporales; family Streptomycetaceae; genus Streptomyces; species Streptomyces sp. NPDC002537. Next base: position 138,834 of record NZ_JBSFWT010000008.1, on the reverse strand, counting down.
GTGCTCGCCGCGGCGATGACGCACGGCAAGCGGGATCCCAATCTCGGGCCCCAGCAGAGCGACAGTCAGCGCACGCTGGTCTCGCCGGAGAGTATCTACAACGGCAACAACAAGGTGACGCTGCGGACTTACGACGGCAAGGTCTGGCACGACAACGACGGCAGCGAATGGCGCCAGGCGAACGACGGCGACGAGGACAGGGGCAATGTCTCGCTCCGCACCGCCATGCAGTTCTCGGTGAACACGCCGTACATCCAGCTCGGCATGGACGTCGGCACCGACCTGGTCAAGGAAGCCGCTCTGAGTGCGGGGCTGGACAAGGACCAGCTCGCCTCCACCACGCCCACGTTCTCCCTCGGCACCTCGGCGCCCAGCGCGATCCGGCTGGCGGGCGCCTATGCGACCTTCGCCGCCAGCGGAAAACAGATCGACCCCTATTCGGTCGAGAAGGTGGAGAAGGACGGCAAGCCGGTCTTCGCCCATGAGATGTCCAGCAAGGTCGCGTTCTCCTCGCAGGTGGCCGACAATGTCACCGATGTCCTGAAGACGGTCGTGGAAGCGGGCACCGGTACCTCCGCCCAGCTCGGCGACCGCCCGGTGGCGGGCAAGACGGGTACGACCGACGGAAACCGGTCGGCCTGGTTCGCGGGCTACACCCCGCAGCTCTCCACCTCGATCGGGATGTACCGGGTCGACCCCAACGCCAAGAAGCAGGAATTCCTTTCCATGCGCGGCGTGGGCGGCAAGCCGACCATTCACGGTGCGTCGTTCCCGGCGGACATCTGGGCCGATTACATGGGCAAGGCGCTCAAGGGCGTGCCCGTCGAGCAGTTCGAGTCGGCGGAGCCGATCGGTCAGAAGGTCTTCGGGGACGGCGCGAGCCCCGCGCCCAGCGCGGTCCCGTCCACGGCGCCGTCGGCGATGCCGTCGCAGTCCGCCCCGGCGACGCCCTCGAAGCCCGCCTCCCCCAGCCCCTCGGCGAGCAAGCCCTGCTCCCTGTTCGACCGCCACTGCCAGGGCGGCAACGGCGGGGCCGCCAACGGCGGCGCGAACGGCGGTGGACCGGGCGGCATCGGTGGCACCGGTGACCCGGGCGAATCGCCGAGCCCATCGGACCCCGGCCATGGGCGCCCCGGTGGGCTGTTCGGCGGGATGCGCGGCTGACCAGCTGAAACACCCTGCCGAGAGACTCGGCTGAGCCATCCGACCCGAGGGCCGTCCCGCGTTCGCGTGAGACGGCCCTCGAGGTTATCCACAGGCTCCGACGGCTGTTGGCGCCGTACGGCAGGATGGGCGTATGAGGAGCGAGCGGGACGATCAGCTTGTACGGCCCACCGTCGAGGACGAGGTGGCCGCTGCCGGCAGCGAGCTCATCGGCGGTCCGATCGGGCGGCGGGCGCTGATCGGCACGAGCTGGTGGACACCCGTCCGGGTGATCGCGCTCGTGGCGATCGGGATGTTCGCGCTCGGGATGGTGCAGAAGCTGCCGTGCTACGACTACGGCTGGTTCTTCGGCGCCACCACCCAGTACACCCACGCCTGCTACTCGGACATCCCGCACCTGTACAGCGGCCGTGGCTTCGACGCCGGGCTCATCCCGTACTTCGACCGGATCCCCCAGTCGCTGTCCGGCGGCATGGACTATCTGGAATACCCGGTCCTCACCGGTCTGTTCATGGAGGTCGCCGCCCGGCTCACCCCCGGCGGCGGCTCGCTCCAGCACCGCGAGCAGCTCAACTGGATCGTCAACGCGGGCATGCTGATGGCCTGCACCGCGGTCATCGCGGTCTGCTCCGCCCGTACGCACCGGCGCAGGCCCTGGGACGCCCTGTTGATCGCGCTCGCCCCGGCCTTCGCCCTGACGGCCACCGTCAACTGGGACCTCTTCGCGGTCGCCCTCACCGCCGCCGCGATGCTGATGTGGTCACGCGGCCGGACAGTGCTGGCAGGCGCCCTGATCGGGCTCGCCGCCGCGGCCAAGCTCTATCCGGTGCTGCTGCTGGGCCCGTTGCTCGTCCTGTGCTGGCGGGCGGGCCGGCTGCGGGCCTTCCGCGCCGCGGCCCTGTCGGCGGCCGGAGCCTGGCTGGTGGTGAACCTGCCGGTCATGATCACGCATGACGCGGGCGGCTTCCACATCCGCGAGGGCTGGGCGAAGTTCTACACCTTCAGCCAGGAGCGCCCGATCGACTTCGGCTCGATCTGGCTCCTGATCTCCCAGCGCACGGGCGATCCGCTGGAGAACGCCAACACCTATGTGACGCTGCTGATGATCCTGGGCAGTCTGGCCATCGGCGCCCTGGCCCTCTGCGCGCCCAGGCGCCCGCGCTTCGCGCAGCTGGCCTTCCTGATCGTGGCGCTGTTCATCCTCACCAACAAGGTCTATTCACCGCAGTACGTGCTGTGGCTGGTCCCGCTGGCCGCGCTGGCGCGCCCCAAGTGGCGGGACTTCCTCGTCTGGCAGGCGTGCGAGGTGCTCTACTTCCTGGGCATCTGGATGTACCTGGCCTACACGGGAAGCGGGGACAAACACCAGGGGCTGCCCACGGAGGGCTATCAACTGGCGATCGCCGTCCACCTGTTGGGGACGCTGTACCTGTGCGCGGTCGTGGTGCGCGACATCCTCCTGCCGGAGCGGGATGTCATCCGGCGCGACGGCTCGGACGACCCCTCGGGCGGAGTGCTGGACGGGGCGCCGGACATATTCGTCCTCGGCTCCGCGGGCCGGTCCCGGCACGCGGAGCCCTCCGACGCCACGTATGTCCAATGGGGGACGGGGAACCGCTCGCGGTAGCGGCGGCTCCCGCCCCGTACCCGGGGGGTGGGTCAGTGATCGAGCAGACGGTCGAACTGGGTGGTGGTGTTGCGCAGGTGCGCGAGCAACTCGTCGCCCACCTGCGGCGGGGTGACGTCGCCCGGCACGAACAGGATCGAGACCTGCATGTGCGGGGGCTCCGCGAACCAGCGCTGCTTGCCTGCCCAGACGAACGGCGAGAGGTTGCGGTTCATGGTCGCGAGACCGGCGCGGGCCACGCCCTTGGCGCGCGGCATCATGCCGTGCAGCGCCTTCGGCGCCTCCAGGCCGACGCCGTGCGAGGTGCCGCCCGCCACCACCACGAGGTAGCCGTCGCCGGCGGCCTTCTGCTGGCGGTAGCCGAAGCGGTCGCCCTTGGCGACGGGCGTGACGTCCAGGACGGCGCCGCGGTACTGGGTGGCGTCGTGGTCGCCGAGCCACAGCCGCGTGCCGATCCGGGCGCGGAAGCGGGTCTGCGGGTACTGCTGCTGCAGCCGTCCGAGCTCGTCGGACTTGAGGTGGCTGACGAACATGGTGTGCAGCGGCAGCCGGGCGTTGCGCAGCCGCTCCATCCAGCCGGAGACCTCCGAGACCGCGTCGGTGCCGTCCGTGCGGTCCAGCGGGAGGTGGATCGCGAAGCCCTCCAGGCGCACGTCCTCGATGGCGGCGTGCAGCTTGGGGAGGTCCTCCTCGCTGATGCCGTGCCGCTTCATGCTGCTCATGACCTCGACGACGACGCGGGCGCCGACCAGGCCGCGCACCCCCTCGACCGAGGACACGGACCGTATGGCCCGGTCGGGCAGCGGCACCGGCTCCTCGCCCAGCCGGAAGGGGGTGAGCACCAGCAGGTCGCCGCTGAAGTAGTCCTTGATACGGGCCGCTTCGTAGGTCGTGCCCACGGCGAGGATGTCCGAGCCGAAGCGCGTCGCCTCTTCGGACAGCCGCTCGTGGCCGAAGCCGTAGCCGTTGCCCTTGCAGACCGGGACGATGCCCGGGAACTGCTGGAGGATGGACTGCTGGTGTGCCCGCCAGCGCGCGGTGTCGACGTAGAGCGTGAGCGCCATGGCCGGTCCCGGAGCCTTTCCCTGTACCTGCTGCTGGATGAGGTGTTCGTGTGCCTGACGGCGGTGCCGCGTGGTCGTGCGGAGGGGTCAGCGGCGCGACATGTACATATCGAGCGCCTTGTGGAGCAGCTTGTTGAGCGGGAAGTCCCACTCACCGAGGTACTCGGCCGCCTGGCCGCCCGTGCCGACCTTGAACTGGATGAGGCCGAAGAGGTGGTCGCTCTCGTCGAGGGAGTCGCCGATGCCGCGCAGGTCGTAGACGCTCGCGCCCAGGGCGTAGGCGTCGCGCAGCATCCGCCACTGCATCGCGTTCGACGGGCGGACCTCGCGCTTGTGGTTGGCGGAGGCGCCGTACGAGTACCAGACGTGCCCGCCGACGATCAGCATGGTCGCGGCGGCGACGGCCTCGCCCTCGTGCACGGCGAAGTACAGCCGCATGCGGTTGGGGTCCTCGGTGTTGAGGGCCGTCCACATGCGCTGGAAGTAACTCAGCGGGCGCGGGCGGAACTTGTCGCGCTCGGCCGTGATCTCGTAGAGGTGCTGCCAGGTGGGCAGGTCCTCGTAGCCGCCCTGGACGACCTCGACGCCGGCCTTCTCGGCCTTCTTGATGTTGCGGCGCCACAGCTGGTTGAAGCCCTTGTGGACGTCCTCCAGGGAGCGGTTCTGCAGTGGCACCTGGAAGACGTAGCGCGGCTGCACGTCGCCGAAGCCGGCTCCCTCCTCCTCGCCCTGCTGCCAGCCCATGCGGCGGAGCTTGTCGGAGACCTCGAAGGCGCGCGGCTCGATGAAGGTGGGCTCGACGTCGCGCAGACGCTTGGCGTCCGGGTCCGCGATGCCCTTCTTGATCGCGTCGGCGTCCCAGCGGCGGATGACGACCGGCGGGCCCATCTTCACGGAGAAGGCGCCCTGCTTCTTCAGGTGGGCCAGCATCGGCTGGAGCCAGTCCTCGAGGTTCGGGGCGTACCAGTTGATCACTGGGCCCTCGGGGAGGTAGGCCAGGTAACGCTTGATCTTGGGGAGCTGGCGGTAGAGCACCAGGCCCGCGCCGACCATCTGGCCGTTCTTGTCGAACCAGCCCAGGTTCTCCGAGCGCCACTCGCCCTTCACATCGGCCCACGCCGGCACCTGCATGTGACTCGCCGCGGGCAGGCTCTGGATATATGCCAGATGCTGCTCTCGGCTGATTGTCCTCAGGGTCAGGCTCATGCGGGGCGCTCCTCGGCAGGTGTGTCCCCAGGGTCGGGGCTCCGGCTCTCGCGCCGAAGCCTACTGCGACCTGGGAGCGCCCCGTCTGGGCGTACCCGCCGCTACCCGATCAGGCCCCCGAAGAGACCGCCGTGCGCCATGCCCAGGAAGAAGCCCACGGCGGACGCGCCCAGCCCGATGATCAGCAGGAAGCGCTCGCCCGTCGTGGCCGATATGAACTGGCCCCACGCGCCCGAGAGGATGCCCACGAGGCCGCTCCACGAGCTGAGCAGATGCAGGTTCTCGAATGCCGAGCTGATGAAGGCGAGGGCGCCGAGCACGACCGTCACCGCGACGAGGGTGTTCTCGACGGGGTGCGGTTTGCCGTCGCTGTTGAGAGCGGAATTGATCAGCGCCCTGAGCCCGCGGGGCTGCCGAGCTGCCTGTGTCATGGGGCTACCTCCTGAAGGCAGGCGGCGCACTGTAGCGCCGGTCACACCCGATGCGTCCAGATTGCGGTGCCGGACCGCTGGATTTCAACCGGAAGCCGGAGTGCGGGTACTGTGTACGGTCTGCACCGGTGTCTGCCCAGACCCAGCTTCGGTCCCAGGGGCGACCCAGGGACTTTCCGCTGATTGTCAGTGTCGGCCGATACCGTTGCTCACGCATCACGACCCTCCTGCCACGGAACGACCGTGGCCGCTGAGTCCAAAGGAGGTGGGTTCCACATGCGTCACTACGAGGTGATGGTCATCCTCGACCCCGATCTCGAGGAGCGCGCTGTCTCCCCGCTGATCGAGAACTTCCTCTCCGTCGTCCGTGAGGGCAACGGAAAGGTCGAGAAGGTCGACACCTGGGGCCGTCGTCGTCTGTCGTACGAGATCAAGAAGAAGCCCGAGGGCATCTACTCGGTCATCGACCTGCAGGCCACGCCTGCGGTCGTCAAGGAGCTCGACCGCCAGATGAACCTGAACGAGTCGGTCCTCCGGACCAAGGTCCTCCGTCCCGAGACCCACTGAACCCCAGCGGTTCAGAGGTAATCGGGCTGCATCTCATCGAGTAGCAAGCAGCCAGCACACCCGCCGAGAGGTTCACCCATGGCAGGCGAGACCGTCATCACGGTCGTCGGCAATCTCGTCGACGACCCCGAGCTGCGCTTCACCCCGTCCGGTGCGGCGGTCGCGAAGTTCCGCGTCGCGTCCACTCCCCGCACCTTCGACCGCCAGACCAACGAGTGGAAGGACGGCGAGAGCCTCTTCCTCACGTGCTCGGTGTGGCGTCAGGCGGCGGAGAACGTCGCCGAGTCGCTTCAGCGCGGCATGCGCGTCATCGTGCAGGGCCGTCTGAAGCAGCGGTCCTACGAGGACCGCGAGGGCGTCAAGCGCACGGTCTACGAGCTCGACGTCGAAGAGGTCGGTGCCAGCCTGAAGAACGCCACGGCCAAGGTCACCAAGACCATGGGCCGCGGCGGTCAGGGCGGTGGCTTCGGCGGCGGCGGTGCCCAGCAGGGCGGCGGCTGGGGCAATGGCCCCAGCGGCGGCCAGCAGGGCGGCGGCGGGGCTCCCGCCGACGACCCGTGGGCGACCGGCGCTCCGTCCGGCGGCCAGCAGGGCGGCGGCGGAGGCGGCTGGGGCGGCGGCTCCGGCAACTCCGGCGGCTACTCGGACGAGCCGCCCTTCTAGGCCCTTCGTGGGCCCGGGTCCGTACGGACCCGAGGGCGAAGCACCACAACTTCTTGATCACACAGGAGAGAGACAATGGCGAAGCCGCCTCCGCGCAAGCCTAAGAAGAAGGTCTGCGCGTTCTGCAAGGACAAGACCGCTTACGTGGACTACAAGGACACGAACATGCTGCGGAAGTTCATTTCCGACCGCGGCAAGATCCGTGCCCGTCGCGTGACCGGCAACTGCACTCAGCACCAGCGTGACGTCGCCACGGCCGTGAAGAACAGCCGTGAGATGGCGCTGCTGCCCTACACCTCGTCCGCGCGATAAGGGAAGGGTGACCGAAAAATGAAGATCATCCTCACCCACGAGGTCTCCGGCCTCGGCACCGCCGGTGACGTCGTCGACGTCAAGGACGGTTACGCCCGCAACTACCTGGTCCCGCGCGGTTTCGCGATCCGCTGGACCAAGGGTGGCGAGCAGGACGTGGCGCAGATCCGCCGTGGCCGCAAGCTGCGCGAGATCGCCACGATCGAGCAGGCCAACGAGGTCAAGGGCCAGCTCGAGGGCGTCAAGGTCCGCCTGGCCGTCCGCGCCGGCGACGCCGGCCGCCTGTTCGGCTCGGTGACCCAGGCCGACGTCGCGTCCGCGATCGAGGCTTCGGGTGGCCCGAAGGTCGACAAGCGTCGCGTCGAGCTGGGCTCGCCCATCAAGACCCTGGGTGCGCACCAGGTGTCCGTGCGTCTGCACGCCGACGTCGTCGCCAAGCTCGGCGTCGAGGTCATCGCTGCCTGATCGCTCCGCGATCGTCAGTGTGAGAAGGGCCGCACCCCACTGGGGTGCGGCCCTTCCGCCGTTCGGGGTGCGCGCCGTCAGGCCCGTACGGCCCCCGTGACCAGCCAGTGGCCCGACCGGGTGCGCAGCCACAGGCTCAGCATGCGGACCGTCATCATCAGCGTCATCGCCCACCACAACGTGGTGAGGCCGCCGCCGAGGGTGGGGACGAGCAGCGCGACGGGGGCGAAGACGGCGAGGACCACCAGCATCGCCCGAGCGAGGTAGGGGCCGTCCCCGGCGCCCATCAGGACGCCGTCCAGGACGAAGACGACGCCCGCGACCGGCTGGGTGACGGCGACGATCAGCAGGGTGGGCAGCAGGGCGTCCCGTACGGCACCGTCGGAGGTGAACATCGGGATGAACAGCGGCCGCGCGGCCACCACCAGCACCCCCAGTGCCACCCCTGACGCGATCCCCCACTGCACCATGCGGCGGCAGGCGGCCCGTGCTCCGGCGGCGTCGTCCGCGCCGAGGCAGCGGCCGATGATCGCCTGTCCGGCGATGGCGATGGCGTCCAGGGCGAAGGCGAGCAGGCTCCACAGGGTCAGCACGATCTGGTGCGCGGCGATCTCCGCGTCACCGAGGCGGGCCGCCACCGCCGTGGCGATCATGAGGACGGCGCGCAGCGAGAGCGTACGGACCAGGAGGGGCGCACCGGCCTGGGCGCAGGCCCGTATGCCGGCCGCGTCGGGGCGCAGGGAGGCGCCGTGCCGCCGCGCGCCCCGTACGACGACGGCGAGGTAGACGGCGGCCATGGCGTACTGGGCGATGACCGTGCCCCAGGCGGAGCCCTCGATGCCGAGGCCGGCGCCGTAGACCAGCCCGAGGTTGAGCGCGCCGTTGGCGGCGAAGCCGCCGATGGCGACGTACAGCGGCGTACGGGTGTCCTGGAGGCCGCGCAGCACGCCGGTGGCGGCGAGCACGACGAGCATGGCGGGGATGCCGAGCGCGCTGATCCGCAGATAAGCGGTGGCGTACGGGGCCGCGGTCGGGGAGGCCCCGAAGAGCTCGACGACGGCGTGCGCCGTGGGGAGGACGGCGGCTATGACGGCGGCGCCGATGAGGAGGGCGAGCCAGATGCCGTCCATGCCCTGGCGGATCGCGGCCTGGAGGTCCCCGGCGCCGACGCGGCGCGCGACGGCCGCGGTGGTGGCGTAGGCGAGGAAGACGAAGACGCTGACGGCCGTGGTGAGCAGGGCCGCGGCGACCCCGAGCCCGGCGAGCTGGGGGGTGCCGAGGTGGCCGACGATGGCGCTGTCGGCCATCACGAAGAGCGGTTCCGCGACGAGTGCGCCGAAGGCGGGGAGGGCCAGCGAGACGATCTCGCGGTCGTGCCTGCGGGCGCTGTGCGCGTCTCGCGCGGGGGACTGGCTCATGTTCTCAACCTAATCTTCCACAGGTAACCTGTGCAATGGCCGAATGACCCTTACATCGGGCTCTTCGGCGAGATCTTCTCTGCGGCGTTTGTCGCGATCTTGCGCCGAGCGGGAAAGTTTTTCTCCTCAACAGCCAGTGGATGGCGAAAGTGCAGGTCAGAGCGGTGTGCCGGGGGTGATTGTGTGTTTGTCCACAGCGCTTTCCCCCGTGCCGTGCACAGGTTGCGCGGACTTCTCCACAGGATGGGGCCCATCATCCACATGCCCTGTGGATAACCAGATTGGCTGACGGTGCCCGCGGGCCTACCGTGGACCGGCGCCTGTCGCCTGTTCCGGCCCCGAAGACCTTACGAGATCGACACGAACTCGATGCACCGGAACCGGAGTCGGGCGTCCTATTTGTCAGAGCCGTGCCGTAAGAAAGAACAGCACGGCGAGGTCCGCTCCGCGGACGGGAGGAGGTGGCGGGGTGAGCATCCCCGAGCCCATGGACGACCCCTGGGCGGACGCCGGACCCGGCGACCGGCTCCCCGTCTCCCGCCCCCGCCGGGGCGACGGCCAGCCCCGCGGCGAGCGGCACGACCGCGGCGACGACGGCGGTTCGTGGGACCGGGGCGGGTCCTCCCAGGGGGCGCAGGGCTTCGAGCGCGTCCCCCCGCAGGACCTCGACGCCGAGCAGTCCGTGCTCGGCGGCATGCTGCTCTCCAAGGACGCCATCGCGGACGTCGTCGAGGTCCTCAAGGGCGTCGACTTCTACCGCCCGGCACACGAGACGATCTTCCAGGCCGTCCTCGACCTGTACGCCAAGGGCGAGCCCGCCGACCCGATCACCGTGGCCGCGGAGCTCACCAAGCGCGGTGAGATCACCCGTGTCGGCGGTGCGGCGTACCTCCACACCCTGGTCCAGTCCGTCCCCACCGCGGCCAACGCGGAGTACTACGCCGAGATCGTCCACGAGCGTGCCGTGCTGCGCCGCCTGGTCGAGGCGGGCACGCGCATCACGCAGATGGGATACGCGGCGGACGGCGACGTCGACGACATCGTCAACAACGCCCAGGCGGAGATCTACGCCGTCACCGAGCAGCGCACCACCGAGGACTATCTGCCGCTCGGCGACATCATGGAGGGCGCGCTCGACGAGATCGAGGCCATCGGCTCGCGCAGCGGCCAGATGTCCGGCGTCCCCACCGGCTTCACCGATCTCGACGCGCTCACCAACGGCCTCCACCCGGGCCAGATGATCGTCATCGCCGCCCGTCCCGCGATGGGCAAGTCGACCCTCGCGCTGGACTTCGCCCGCGCCTGTTCGATCAAGCACAATCTGCCGAGCGTGATCTTCTCGCTCGAAATGGGGCGCAACGAGATCGCGATGCGCCTGCTGTCCGCCGAGGCGCGGGTGGCGCTGCACCACATGCGCTCCGGTTCCATGACGGACGAGGACTGGACGCGTCTCGCCCGCCGGATGCCGGACGTCTCCACCGCCCCGCTCTACATCGACGACTCCCCGAACCTGTCGATGATGGAGATCCGCGCCAAGTGCCGCCGCCTCAAGCAGCGCGCGGACATCAAGCTGGTGATCATCGACTATCTCCAGCTGATGCAGTCCGGCGGCGCCAAGCGCGCCGAGAGCCGTCAGCAGGAGGTCTCGGACATGTCCCGAAACCTCAAGCTGCTGGCCAAGGAGCTCGAACTGCCGGTCATCGCGCTCTCCCAGCTGAACCGTGGTCCCGAGCAGCGCACCGACAAGAAGCCGATGGTCTCCGACCTCCGTGAGTCCGGTTCCATCGAGCAGGACGCCGACATGGTCATCCTGCTGCACCGCGAGGACGCCTACGAGAAGGAGTCCCCCCGCGCGGGCGAGGCGGACATCATCGTCGGCAAGCACCGAAACGGCCCGACGGCCACCATCACGGTGGCCTTCCAGGGCCACTACTCCCGCTTCGTGGACATGGCGGGGGCGTAACCCGTGGCTGCGGTGCTTCCGCGCGGGGCGGATCGGTCGGCGGCGGAAGCGCTCGGCTAGTGCGGGGCCAGCCAGGGGAGTTCGGCGGCGAGGTCCTGGCGGAGGCGGCGCAGGGGCCGGGCGCCGACGACGGAGCGGACCGGGGCGCCCGCGCGGAAGAGCAGCAGGGTCGGCATGGAGAGCACGCCGTACGCCGCCTGCGTACGGGGGTTGGCGTCCACGTCGAGCTGAACGACCTTGAGGCGGCCCGCCTCCTGCCGCGCCAGTTCGGCGAGCACGGGCGCGATCATGCGGCACGGGCCGCACCAGGACGCGGTGAAGTCGACGAGTACGGGCAGCTCCGAGGCGAGCACTTCGGTGGCGAACGTGTCGTCCGTGACCGCTGCGACGGAGGTGGCGGAGGTTGCGGTGATGGTCATGGTGTGTCGAGCTCCGTTTCGATGTCCGGCGGGGTTTCGGTGTCTGGTGTTTCGATGCGGGGCGGGGTGAGGTCGCAGCGCGGGGACGGACCTCCGGGCACATCCGCGGCGGCCCTCAGCGCGGCGGTCTCCCGTTCGGCGCGGGCGAGTTGGGCGCCGACCTCCGCCCGTACGCGCCGGAGGTGCTCGATGCAGTCGTCGAGCTCCGCCAGCTTGCGGCGGTAGACCTCCAGCGAGGCCGGGCAGGAATCGCCCGCCGGGTGACCCGCGCGCAGGCACTCGACGAACGGCCGGGTCTCCTCCAGGCCGAACCCGAAGTCCTGGAGGACGCGGATCTGCCGGAGGAGGCGCAGATCGTCCTCGTCGTACGTGCGGTAGCCGTTGCCCGCGCGGCGGGCCGGCAGGAGCCCCAGCGACTCGTAGTGCCGCAGGGTGCGGGTGGTGGTGTCCGCCTGCCGAGCCAGTTCCCCGATGCGCATGACGACGACCGTAGACGTTGACGTGGACGTCAAGGCCAGCGGCGATGCGGACAGCGGGTGGCTAGGGTGCTGGCATGACCACCTTGCACGAAGTGTCCATGGACGACCTGCAGTTCTCCGGTTTGCTCCCCGCCACCCGGCGGGCCCTGCTGCACCGGATCGCCGTCGCCCAGTCGGAGGGCCGTACGCCATCCCTGGTGGGAGCGGTGATGCGAGAGGGGCGCATGGTGTGGTCCGCGGGCCGGGGTGAGGTCGACGGGACGGCGCCCGGCCCCGATACGCAGTACCGGATCGGCTCGATCACCAAGGTGATGGTCGCCGTGCTGGTCATGCGGCTGCACGAGGAGGGGCTGATCGACATCGACGCCCCGGTCGGCACGTACCTCGACACCCCCGAGGCGGGCGAGGCGACCGTCGCACAGCTCCTCTCCCACACCTCCGGGCTGGCTGCGGAGGCGCGCGGCCCGTGGTGGGAGCGCACGGACGGTGACTTGCGCCCCAAGCTCGCCGATGTCTTCGGCGAGCGCCCCCAACGGCACGCGCCCGGACGGCTGTACCACTACTCCAACCCCGGCTACGCGCTGCTCGGAGCCCTGGTGGAGCGACTGCGCGGGGAGCCGTGGGACGAGGTGCTGCGCCGTGAGGTGCTGGTGCCGCTCGGCATGGACCGTACGACGCTCGAGCCCGTGGCCCCGTACGCGGCGGGCTGGGCCGTGCACCCCTGGGCGGACGCGGTCCTTCCGGAGCCCTCGGTGGACGCCGGACGGATGGCTCCTGCCGGTCAGCTCTGGTCCACGGCGGCCGATCTGTGCCGCTTCGCGGCGTTCCTGCTGGACGGGGACGAGCGGGTGCTCGGGGCGGAGGCCGTCGCGAGGATGCGGGTACCGGCGTCCGGCCCCCAGGACCCTGGCTGGGCGTTCGGGTACGGCCTCGGTGTGCAGCTGACCCGCCGGAACGGCCGTACCCTCATCGGCCACACCGGGTCGATGCCGGGGTTCGTGACGGTGCTGTGGGCGAGCCCCGAGGAGGGGCTGGCCGGGGTCGTCCTGACGAACTCCACCTACTGCGCGGTGGTGGACCCCACGGCCGCGGACCTGGTGGCGGCGGTCGCCGAGCGCGAACCGCGGATTCCCGCGCCGTGGCGCCCGCGTGGCGATGTGGACAGCGAACTGCTGGAACTGGCCGGGCCCTGGTACTGGGGCGCCACGCCGTTCGCCCTGCGGCTTCGCGCGGGCCGGGACCTGGAACTCGTGCCGCTCGCCGGCACGGGCCGCGCGTCGCGCTTCCGCGCGGAGGACGACGGCACGTGGACCGGCCTCGACGCGTACTACGTCGGCGAGACGCTGACGGCCGTCCGGACGCCGGAGGGTGCCGTGAGCCATCTCGACGTCGGGACGTTCGTGCTGACGCGGTCCCCGTACGAGGATGCCGGAGTGGTTCCGGGTGGGGTGGACCGGGAGGGGTGGCGGTAGGTAGGGGTTTCGCCTCGCGCTGTCCTCGGCTGCGGGCCGGTTCGCCGCCTGCGGCGGTGGCGGCCTGCGGCCGCGTCCTCAATCGCCGGACAGGCTGGATCTGCCGGCTGTGGTCCGCAACCTGCGGGCATTTCAGCCCGTCCGGAGATTGAGGACAACGCGGCGGAGCCGCACGTTGGCGCCGGGGGAGGGACGGGGCAGGGGGCAGAGCCCGCCGCAGGCGTGGACGTAAGGTCGGGGAGAGATTGGCGGGCGCCGGTGTACGGCGCTGTATCCCTGGAAGGTCACCGTGACTGCGAACACCGCACCGGTCCTGCTCGACCTCGCGCCGCTCGACGCCGCGCACTTCGCGCGCATCGAGGACAAGGTCGCCGCGCTGATGCGCACACGCGAGAGCGTCGTCGCCATGCAGGGCGAGGCCCTGCTGCCCCTGGAGGCGTGCATCCGCTCCGCCGTGCGCCCCGGCAGCACCGCGCTGAACATCATCACGGGCCCGTACGGCGAGACGTTCGGCGGCTGGCTGCGCTCCTGCGGGGCGGAGGTGGTCACGGTGGCGGCGCCGTTCAGCGGCGCGGTCACGCCGGAGCAGGTGGCGGAGGCGCTGCGGGCGCACCCGGAGATCGACTTCGTCAGCCTCGTGCACGCGGAGGCGGCCACCGGCAACACCAACCCCGTCGCCGGGATCGGTGCCGTCGTACGGGAGCACGGCGCCCTGCTGATGCTGGACGCCGTGGCGTCCGTCGGAGCGGAGCCGCTGCTCACCGACGAGTGGGGGGTCGACCTGTGCGTCATCGGCGGACAGAAGGCCATGGCGGGCCCGGCGGGTGTGTCGGCCGTGTCGGTCAGCGCCCGCGCGTGGGAGCGGATCGCGGCCAATGAGCGGGCGCCGCGCCGCTCGTACCTCTCCCTCCTGGACTGGAAGGAGCGGTGGATCGACGGGGGGCGCACGGCGCTGCCGCACGCCCCCGCGCAGTTGGAGATGCTCGCCCTGGAGCAGGCGGTGGACCGTATCGAGGCGGCCGGTCTGGACACCGTCATCGCGCGTCACCGCGCCGCCGCCGCGGCCACGCGGGCGGGCGTACGGGTACTGGGCGGCCTCGCCCCGTACGTCGTCCGGGACGTGGACGCGGCCCCCGCGGCGACCACCCTGCGTGCCTCCGACGGGCTCGACGCGCGCGAGGTCGTCGCGGCCGCACTGGCGGCCGATCCCGCCGTGCCGGTGCAGGCGGCGGCCGGGGCGCTCGCCAAGGAGATGATCCGCGTGAACCACTACGGGCTCGCGGCCGACCGTTCCGTCGTCCTGGACTCGCTGTCGGCGCTCGGTGCCGCGCTGCGGTCGTTGAACGGCGGCACGGTGGGCGCGACGGAGGAGGCACTCGCGGCCGCGGGCGCGTCCTGGGACGCGGTGATCGCGGGCTGACCCCCCAGGGGCTCAGGGGAGCGATTCGTTCGGGCTGACCTTCTGTCGCTCGTACGCGCTAAACATCACATCTCGAAGCCGCTGTCGGTGCGTTATGCGCCGACAGCGGCTTTTTTGCTTTTTACCCGGTTTCGCCGCTGCGGTGCCTTGTTCAGGTGCCCGGATAGAATCGGAACACCCAGCCCGTTTCGTTTTTTCGCCCCTCGGAGGTGTCGCGCATGCCGCGACGCAGCAACACGGTGGCTCAGGCCTCTGCTTCGACGTCCCTTCGCGCGGACGCGCGGCGCAACAGGGCGCTCATCCTCGAAGCGGCCCGATCCGCCTTCGAGGAAAAGGGGTTGGCGGTTCCGCTGGGGGAGATCGCGCGTCGCGCCGGGGTCGGTACGGGTACGGTCCATCGCCATTTTCCTTCCAAAGAAGCGCTGTTCAGGGAGACAGTGGCAGGCCGGATCCGGCTTTTCGCCGACACGGCTGGGGAGTTGGCGGATGCGGACGACCCCGGAACGGTGTTCTTCCGCTATCTGTCGGCAGTGGTACGGCTCTCGGTGCGCAACAAGGCGCTGCGGGACGCTCTGGAGGCGAGCGCGGACGGCCTGTTCGAGCCCACCCCGGGCCTGGAGAAGGACTTCCGTGACGCTCTGTCCGTCCTGCTGACGCGCGCTCAAGAAGCCGGTGCTGTACGGAAGGACGTCCAGGTCGAGGATGTGGTCGCCCTGCTCTTCGGATGTCTCGCGATGGAACGGCGGCGCCTCCCGGACGGGGCGGCCGGGCGGATGACGGCGCTGATGTGCGACAGCCTTCGGCCGGGGCGGAACGTGACGAAACTGCCGATCGCTGCCGCTTCGCGTGACGAAACCGGTGTGTGTGAGATGTGCGGGGGGCCGGTGCGGGTGGCTCGTACGGGGAGGCCGGGGCGGTACTGCGGGGCCGCTTGCCGGCAGCGGGCCTATCGGGAGCGGTGCCGCTGACCGCGGCGGTTCACCGGGGTTCGGGGCCGGTCAGGGTGCGGCGCCGTCGCCGCCTGCGGCGGGGGCGGCCTTCGGCCGCGTCCTCAAACACCGGACGGGCTGGTTCGTGCGGACCGTGGCCGGCACATTCAGCCCGTCCGGCGTTCGAGGGCAACGCGGCGAAGCCGTGTTGTGAGGTCCGGGGCGGAGCCCCGGTTACGGCGACCGGCCCGCAGTCGGGGGCCGGCCGTGTCGCTAGGACACCGGTGACAGCGACCGCACCGCGGCCACCAGCGGCGCCAATTCCTCGCGCATGGAGGCCGATTCGAGCGCTTCGCGCAAAGCCGTGTCGTTGGTGGGGCGGGCCTCCGCGAGCAGGGCGAGGCCGGCCTCGGTGACGTCGGTGTAGATGCCGCGCCGGTCCGTGAGGCAGAGGTAGCGGGTCAGCAGGCCGCGGTCCTCCAGGCGGTTGACCAGGCGGGTCGTCGCGCTCTGGCTGAGGACGACGGAGTCGGCGACCTCGTTCATCCGCAGATGGCCGCCCTCGCCGCTGTGCTGCCTGCTGAGCACGTCGAGGACGCCGAACTCGCGCACGCTCAGGCCGTGCCGCGACTGCAGGGCGCGCTCGATGTGGGTCTCGATCCGGCCGTGCAGCGCGGAGAGCGCGCACCAGCCCTGCGCCGGCCCGAGCAGGGCTGGATCCGGAGTACAGGTCATGAGGCGGGCCCTCCTTCATGTGCGGAGTCGGGTGTGGTGCCCGTACGGAACAGGATAGACCTCCCCTGCAATAGCCCGCGCTTGCAAGTAACAGGCGTCTGCAATTATTGTTCACGCTTGTAAGGCCCGCCTGCAATCAACAACCCCCAGCCTCGAAGGACACACCCGTCATGCCTCTCGCACTGCTGGCGCTCGCCATCGGCGCCTTCGGGATCGGCACCACCGAATTCGTGACCTCCGGGCTGCTCCCCGAGATCGCGGCCGAGTTCGGCGTCTCCATCCCCACCGCCGGCTACCTGACCACGGGCTATGCGCTCGGCGTGGTGATCGGCGCCCCGATCCTCGCGATCATCGGCAGTCGTGTGCCGCGCAAGCAGATGCTGATGTTCCTGATGGGGCTGTTCGTCGTGGGCAACGCGCTGTCCGCCGTCGCCCCCGTCTTCGCGCTGATGCTCGCGGGGCGGATCGTCGCCTCCCTCGCGCACGGCGCGTTCTTCGGCATCGGCGCGATCGTCGCCGCCGGACTCGTCGCCCCGCAGAAGAAGGCGGGCGCGATCGCGATGATGTTCACCGGGCTCACCGTGGCCAATGTGGTCGGTGTGCCGCTGGGCACCGTGGTCGGACAGAACGCCGGCTGGCGCCTCACCTTTTTCCTCATCGCCGGGCTCGGCGTGCTCGCCGTCCTCGGGGTCGCGGCTCTCGTACCGCGGCAGCCGCGCCCCGAGCGGAGCCGCGTCGGCGGCGAGCTCGCCGCCTTCCGCAACCCCCAGGTCCTGCTCGCCATGGCGATGACCGTCCTCGGCTTCGGCGGCGTCTTCACCATGAGCACCTACCTCGCGTCCATGGCGACCGAGGTCGCGGGCTATGCCCCGTCCTCCGTCACCTGGCTGCTCATCCTCTTCGGCCTCGGCATGGTCGTCGGCAACCTCGTCGGCGGCCGGTACGCGGACCGGGCCCTCATGCCCCTGCTGTACGTCAGCCTGAGCGCCCTCGCGATCGTGCTCGCGCTGCTGCCGCTGGCCGCGCACGACAAGATCGCGGCCGCCGTCGCGATCCCCCTGGTCGGCGCGTTCGGCTTCGCGTCCGTACCGCCGCTGCAGAAGCGCGTCCTCGACCAGACCGCCGACGCGCCGACGCTCGCCTCCGCGGTCAACATCGGCGCCTTCAACCTGGGCAACGCCATCGCGGCCTGGCTCGGCGGCCTCGTGATCTCCGCGGGCTTCGGCTACGCCGCGCCCAACCTGGTCGGTGCCGCGATGGCCGCCTCCGCCCTCGCCCTGGCCGTACTGGCCGCGTCGCTGGAGCGGCGCGCGGGCCGGGGCGGCGGCCGGATCGCGGCCCGGTCCGGTGCCGCGGCAGCCGCCGAGCCCGAGGTCGCGGCGACGGGCCACTGAGACCCGCGGGCCCGGGCCCGCACCCCTGGACCACCACGGGTCCCCCGGGATGCCGCACGCAACACCGCGCACAGCAGCACCGCGCGCAACGCCGCACGCATCCGCACAACAGCGCTGCACGTACCCACACGCAACACCGCACACACGAACAGCTAGGAGCACCACCTCATGACCGCCCCCATCCCCGCCTCCACCCCCGTCTTCCCGCTCACCACGGACGAGGCGGAGGCCCTGGTCGCCGCCGCCCGCCGCGCCGCCGACGAGCAGGGCGTACGGGCCGCCGTGACCGTCCTCGACGCCGGTGGGCACCTGCTGGCCTTCCGGCGTGACGACCGGGCGGTGCTGATCGCGGGGGAGACCAGCAACCGCAAGGCGTTCACCGCGCTGCAGCTGGACGCGCCGACCGCCGACGTGGTCGACGCCGTACAGCCCGGCGGGCTCTTCCACACCCTGCCGACCGCGCTGGACCGCCCGCTCCTCTTCATCGCGGGCGGCGTCCCGCTGCACCGCGACGGCCGACTGATCGGCGCGATCGGCGTGGGCGGCGGTGCGCCGGAGCAGGACCACGGCATCGCGCGGACGGCGATCGAGGCGGTCCTGGGCGGCTGAGGCCCGTCCGGTCCGTGCCGGGGTCCGGGAGCTCGCGCCCCCGGACCCCGCGTGCGTGATATACCCCTCTTCGAAGGTTGCGCGATTGCGCAACCTTTTACGCGGCTCCGCCCCTCTCTTGAGAGGAGAAACCGGTCACCTGCCGGAGAGCGGGGCCGTCCGAGCCGAGGGGGACAAGGAATGAGCGCTGGAGCGAGGGCTTCGGTCCGCACGGCGCGGAGCCGGAACGCCGAGTTGCTGCTGCTGGGCGCGGCGGTGCTGCTGACGCTGTTCGGCTATGCCTCGGTCGGGCTGGCCACGGCCGGGAAAGTGCCCGGCGAACTGCTCATGTACGGCATCGGGCTGACCGTCGCCGCCGGGCTGGCGCACCTGGCCGTGCGCCGCTTCGCGCCGCACGCCGATCCGCTGATCCTGCCGCTCGCCTTCGCGCTCAGCGGCCTGGGCCTGGTGCTGATCCACCGGCTCGACATCTCGTACAAGATCCGTTACCACTCACCGCCCGCCGCGTCGAACCAGGTGATGTGGAGCGCCGTCGGGCTCGCCGTCCTCCTGGCGGTCCTGTTCTTCCTCAAGGATCACCGGCACCTCCAGCGGTACACCTACGTCATGGTCTTCGCGGCCCTGGTGCTGCTGATGGCACCGGCGTTCTTCCCGGGCGACTCCTACGGCGCCAAGCGGTGGATCCGGCTCGGGGCGCTGTCCTTCCAGCCCGGCGAGTTCGTCCGCATCGCCATCGCGGTGTTCTTCGCCGGGTATCTCACGATGCACAAGGACGCGCTCGCACTGGCCAGCAGGCGGGTGATGGGCTTCTACCTGCCCCGCGGGCGCCAGTTCGGGCCGATCGCGGCGGTGTGGGTGCTGAGCCTGCTCGTGCTGATCTTCGAGCGGGACCTCGGCACGTCGCTGATCTTCTTCGGGCTGTTCGTCATCATGCTCTACGCCGCCACCGAGCGGTCGAGCTGGGTGCTGTCGGGCCTGGCGATGTTCGCCGTCGGGGCGGCCGTCGTGGGCTCCATGGAGCCGCACGTCCACGGCCGCGTCGTCGCCTGGCTGCACCCGATGGACTACTACCTGCCGCACCCCCCGGCCGGGCTCACCTCCCCGCAGGCCGCGGAGGCGCTGTTCAGCTTCGGCAGCGGCGGCGTGCTCGGCACCGGCCTCGGGCGCGGGCACTCCGACCTCATCGGTTTCGCCGGGCGCAGCGACTTCATCCTCACCACGGTGGGCGAGGAACTGGGGCTCGCGGGCATGATGGCCGTGTTCCTGCTGTACGCGCTGCTCGTCGAGCGCGGGCTGCGCGCGGCGCTCGACGCCCGGGACCCCTTCGGCAAGCTCCTGGCGACCGGCCTCGCCGGCGCGCTGGCCCTCCAGGTCTTCGTGGTCGCGGGCGGCGTCACCGGACTGATGCCGCTGACCGGCAAGGCGCTGCCCTTCCTCGCGCAGGGCGGTTCCTCGCAAGTGGCGAACTGGGTGCTCATCGCCCTGCTCCTGAAGATCAGCGACGCGGCGCGCAGGCCCGCGCCGGAGCCCGTGAACGACCTCGACGACCAGGCGACGCAGTTGATAAGGCGCTGATGACAGGGCGCTGAGCCGCTTACGCTCGGGACTGTGAGCAGACTGCATGTATTCGACATGGACGGGACCCTGATGCACGGGTCCGCGGCGGCCGTCGAGATATCCCGGCAGCTGGGCCTGGAGCGCGAGATCGGTGAACTGGAGCGGGCCTTCGCGGCCCGCGAGCTGACGCCGCCCCGATTCGCGGTCCTGGTGTGCGAGCTGTGGGCGGGACTCACCGAGGAACACGTCGCCGCCGCTTTCGAGGGCGCCCCCTGGATGGACGGCATCAAGGAGGTGTGGGCGGACATCCGGGCCCGCGGCGAGCGGTGCGCGGTGATCTCGCTGTCGCCGCACTTCTTCGTGGACCGCCTGCTGACCTGGGGCGCGGACGCGACCCACGGCTCCCGCTGGCCCGCCGTCCCCTTCCGGGAGCCCGTGGACCCGAGGACGATCCTCGACGCGGACGCGAAGGTGCGGATCACCGACGCGCTCTGCGCGGAGTACGGGCTGGCCCGCGCCGACTGCGTGGCGTACGGGGACTCGATGTCGGACGCGAAGCTGTTCGCGGCGGTGCCGGTGTCGGTGGCGGTGAACGCGGATCACCATGTGCGGGACATCGCGGCGCACGCCTATACGGGGACGGACCTGCGGGACGCGTACGCCTTGGTGGGCGCGGCCTGACGCCCTTCCGCGGACACGGCGGGTGGACGCCCTTCCACGGCGGCGGGCGCGGCGGATGCGGCGGGGCACAGAAGCGCACCACCCTAGCCCCAACCACCCACGCGGTACCCGGAGTTCCGCCGATTCGCCCAACTCCCACCCGGAGGGTGGCAAGCTGCGTCGCCTGACGAGCAGAGCGGGAATCGTGAGGCGAGGCGATGAAGGACGCTCCGACCACGTCGTCCGACGGCGGGAGAGACGTCAACCGGCGTGACCAGGGCTGGTTCACCCCACGCCCGAACGAGGGCCCGGAAGGCGGCGCGCGCTCCGAACGCCCCGCCGTACGCCCGGCGAAGTGGGTGCCCGTACAGGCGCCGGCATCCGCCCGTACGGCGGCCCTCCCCCCGGCCGATCCCGTGCGCCGCCATTACGCGGGGCCGCCGGACGATCAGCCCCGGGCGCACCCGGCGGCTCCGGAGGACCGGGAGCACCAGCGGTCGCCGGAGCCCGTCCCGGACCACGAGACCCTCCCCCACAGCCGGGACGGCATGAGCGGTCCCCCCGCCCCCGCTCCGGACGGCATGGGAGGCGACCCCACCGTTCCGCCGGGCCCGCCACCGGAGACCGGAGCGGAACCGGCCTCGCCCGACGCGCGGTTGATCCGCCGGACCATGGCGGAGCTCGGCCCCGTCGCCGACAAAGCCACCTCGTACTTCTACGCGTTGCTGTTCATACGCCACCCCGATCTGCGATCCCTCTTCCCCGTCGCCATGGACGTCCAGCGCGACCGGCTCTTCAAGGCGCTGTTGACCGCGGCCCGGCACGCCGACGACGCCGCCACGCTCACCGACTACCTCTCCCGGCTCGGCCGCGGGCACCGCAAGTACGGGACGCTGCCCACGCATTACCCCGCGGTGGGCGAGTGCCTGATCGGGGCGCTGACCCGCTATGCCCCCGACTCCTGGGACGAGGCGACCGAGGCCGCCTGGGTGCGGGTGTACACCGCGATCTCACAGATCATGATCGACGCGGCCGCCGAGGACGAGGCGGTCTCCCCCGCCTGGTGGCAGGCGGAGGTCATCGGCCATGAGCTGCGCACGCCGGACGTCGCCGTCGTGACCGTACGGCCCGACCAGCCCTACCCCTTCCTCGCCGGGCAGTACGCGAGCATGGAAACCCCCTGGTGGCCGCGCGTGTGGCGGCATTACTCCTTCTCCACCGCCCCGCGCCGGGACGGGCTGCTCTCCTTCCACGTCAAGGCCGTTCCGGCCGGCTGGGTGTCCACCGCGCTCGTGCACCGCGCCCGCCCCGGCGACGTGCTGCGCCTCGGACCCCCCACCGGTTCCATGATTGTGGACCACACCACTGACAACGGCCTGTTGTGCCTGGGCGGCGGCACCGGCATCGCGCCCATCAAGGCCCTGGTGGAGGACGTCGCCGAGCACGGCAGGCGCCGTCCCGTCGAGGTCTTCTACGGCGCGCGCCACGACGGCGACCTCTACGACATCGACACCATGCTGCGGCTGCAGCGCTCGCACCCCTGGCTGTCCGTCCGGCCCGTGGTGGGCGAGGGACCGGTGCGCGGCCTGGGCGGGCAACTCCCGTACATCGCCCGGCAGTACGGCCCGTGGCGCGACCACGACGCCTATCTCTCCGGCCCGCCGGGGATGATCCGGTGCGGTGTGGACGCCCTGACGCGGATGGGCATGCCGTCGCACCGGATACGGCACGACGCGGTCGACGGGCTGATGACGACGGCCCTGGAACGAGGACGGGAACGAGGACGGGAACGAGGACCGGAATGACGGCGGGAACGGCGGCGGGAACGACGGCCCGTCGGCCGTGCGGAGCGTCAGCCGAGGTCGTGCGCCAGCAGCGCCCGTACGCCCTCGATGTTCGCGTCGAGGTACGCGCGCAGGGACGGCGGGACGAGCGTGACGGAGGCGATCCCGGCCCGGGTGAAGGGGATGCGCACCACCTCGTACGTCCCGCAGGGCTCGTCCACCTCGGGGCCGTGGCGCTGCGAGAGGTCCATGGAGGCGAGTCTGCAGACGAAGAAGTGCTGGACCTTGACGCCGTGGGCGGCGATGGGGGCACCTCCCATGCCGTTCAGGCCATGGGGGAGTGTGGAGTGGGTGACGGTGTCGACGAAGGCCGGTACGACGTCGACGACCTTGGCGCCGAGTTCTTCGTCGACCTCGCGGTGGAGGGCCGCGACGACGGTCGCGTCCTCGGGCTCCATGCCGCCGCCGGGGGTGATCCAGTACGGGGCCTCGCCGGGCTTGGTCCGCTTGATCAGGATCATTTCGAGGGCGGGACCGGGCGTGGCTCCGGGGCTGCCGGGGGTGGGGCTGTCGAGCAGGATGGCACGTGCGGTGCGCTTGACCACTGGACGTTCGGTCATACGGGACATCTGCCGCGTGACCGCCCCGGTGAAACCCCTTGGTGCAGGCGTTTCTCACCAGGAGACGGCAGCGCGCAGCAGCCACTCGTGTGCGCGTGCCAGGTGGGGGTGGGCGAGGCTGCCGGTGCGTACGACGAGGAAATAGGTGCGCAGCGGGGGGACGGGAGGGTCGAGGAGGGCCACGATCTCCCCGGTGTCGAGGGCGTCGGAGCACAGGTAGCGGGGCAGCACGCCGAGCCCGGCCCCCGCGGCCACGCAGGTGAGGACGGCGCGCAGATCGGGTGCGATGACGCTGCCGTTGGTGACCGGTTTGGCGTCGAAGACGGCTGCCCAGTAGCGGGTGACGAGCGGCAGGCTCTCGTGGACCTCGACGACGGGCAGGTGCTCCAGGGCCCGCACGCCCTTGTCGCGGACGACGGCCGCGCCGCCGAGGCGGGCCGCCCAGCGCGGTGCGGCGACGAGGACGTGCTCCTCGTCGCAGAGCGGGGTGGCGGTGAACAGCCGGCCGCGTGGGCGGGTGGTGGTGATGGCGAGTTCGTGGTGGCCCGCGGCGAGCCCTTCGAAGAGTTCCTCGGCGATGCCGTGCGCGGCCCGTACGGTCAGCCCCTGGGTGATGAGGGGGGTGAGCGCGGGCAGGGCGCGCAGGGCCAGGAATTCGGGCGGCCCGGCGAGGTGGAGCGTGCGGTCGGCGGACGGGTCGTCCAGGCCGCCCGCCTCGGCGATCTCCAACAGGGCGTCGACGTGCGGCGCGAGCTTGTGGGCGAGTTCGTCGCCGATGGTGGTGGGGGTGACGCCGCGCGCCTGCCGGAGGAAGAGCGGGCGCCCCAGTTGTTTCTCCAGTGCCCGTATCTGGCTGGTGACGGCCGGCTGCGAGAGCCCCAGGAGGGCGGCGGCCCGGGTGAAGGAACCGGCTCGGTGCACCGTGACGAACGTGCGTAGCAGGGTCAGATCCATGCCGGCTCCCCTGGGCCCGAGGCAGTCGCTCGTAGGGGAACTATAAATAAGTCGATAGGGCTGTGTCGTCGGAGTGATTGGACACTGACGCAGAGTCAACTAGCCTTGGTCGCGCGGCCCGTCGTGTGTCCACCGACCGGCCCGACGGCTCAAGCCATGAGGGGGGAGGCTTGAGCCGTCCCCCTGTGCGGGTCGGCGCGGCGGCTCCGTCGGCTCATCCGGGGATCCTTCAGTCCTTGTCGTCCGGCAGGATCATGTGCATCGCCCACGCCACGACCGAGATGATCACGCCGCCGACCAGCGCGCTCCAGAATCCCTCGACGTGGAAGCCGATCCCGAGCCTGCCCGCGATCCACGACGTCAGCAGCAGCATCAACGCGTTGATCACCAGCGTGATCAGCCCGAGGGTCAGGATGAACAGCGGGAAGGAGAGCAGTTTCACGACCGGCTTGACGACGAAGTTGACCACGCCGAAGACGAGTGCGACGAGAATGAGCGTGAGTACCTTGCTCACCGTGGTGTTGTTCTCGCCGGACAGCGTGATGCCCTTGAGCAGCCAGATGGCTGCCGCCAGGGCCGCCGCATTGGCGATCGTCTTGACTACGAAATTCCTCATGGTGAGATCGTTGCAGACGGGATCGGCCGACGGACCCCCGCGGGGAACGCGCGGTAAAGCGACAAAGCGACGTGAACAACGGTAACGAGGTGGGCGAGAGATGAAGGCGTTCCGGCTGGACGAGCTGGAGGCGGAACGCGCCGCCAACGAGGGCGCGTATTTGCAGTTCCTGCGCGAGCGCAACATGTCCGTCGGGCTGTACGCGCTGGACGCGGGCGACCTCGACCCGCAGTCGCCGCACTCCCAGGACGAGGTCTACGTGGTGATGAGCGGCCGCGGGGCGATCACGGTGGGGGACGAGACGACGGAGGTCGGGCGCGGCAGCGTCGTGTACGTACCGGCCGGGGCGGTGCACCGGTTCCACCACATCAGCGAGGACCTGAGGGTTCTGGTGGTCTTCTCTCCGCCTGAGAGCTGACCCCGGCCCCCGGCAACCCGTAGGGGGTCGCTCAGGGACGGACGGGGGCTCCGGGGCCCCCGCCGGGCCACTCCGTCGCCCTAGCATCGAGAGCGAGGCCGGAAGCACTTCCGCTCCGGCTCCACACAGCGAAGAGCAAGGACGGACGACATGGCTGAGAAGGGGATTTTCGCAGGACTGCCGTGGTGGGTGAAGTGGATCGCCGTGCCGGTCCTCGTCCTCATGGTCTTCGGCAGCCTGATCATGAGCGCGCTCGGTTTCGTCATCGCGCTGGTCTTCAAGGCCCTGCTGCTGGTGGCGCTCGTCGGTGGTCTGATCTTCGTCGTCAGGAAGTTCACCTCGTCCTCGTCGTCGAAGGGCGACTGGTAGAGGATCCCATCGGTGTGCGGGAGACAGGAGTACGTCACCCGCACCCGTCCCCGGCACCGCCTTCCGACTGTCGCCCCGGGCCGGTGTTGACGGATATGGCGATTTCTCCGCCCCGAATCGCCCGGAACGACTCCACCCCGTAGTCGAGTCGCTACGCTCCAGAGTCATAGAGCTCGTAAGCTCACTCTCGATCTCTATTGGTATCTGAAATATCACTCCCTGTGATCCACGGATGCTGTCGAATGACGGAATCCACGGACATAAGGAACAAAATCCCGGACAAAGCGACGAATCGGGGCATTGGGCGATGCGTGAAACGGTTCAGGCAGAAGTGATCATGACCTTCCTCGTCTCCGAGGAACTGTCCTTCCGGATCCCGGTGGGGCTGGTCTACGACAGCAGTGACCCCTACGCGGTGAAATTCACCTTCCACCTGCCCGGCGACGCGCCCGTGACCTGGGCGTTCGCAAGGGAGTTGCTGCTCGACGGGCTCAGCCAGCCCTCCGGCGAGGGCGATGTGCACATCGCCCCCGCCTCTGCCGAGCATCTCTCGGACGTCTTCATCCGGCTGCAAGTGGGCTGCGAAGGAGCCCTGTTCCGGGCCGGGGCGGCGCCCCTCGTGGCGTTCCTCGACCGGACCGACCGCATCGCGCCCCTCGGCGAGGAGCGCACGGTCGCGGACTTCGACTACGACCTCGCCGCGGCCCTGGACAACATCCTCACCGGCAACCCCGAGGGCCAGAACGCCGGTTAGCGGCGGTCAGGAGCGGTGCCCTCGGCCCCGCCCTCCTGCTGGATCCTCACCCGCTCCGTGCGCGGGGCCGTGCCCGTAGGCGCGGCCGCAGGACCCCGGCCCACGGGGCTCCCGCCGTCACGGGTCACAGTGCCGCCGATCCCACCGGCACTGCTCCCCCCGGCGCCGCCCGTACCGCCCGCGGTGCCGCCGTTCACGGCCGGGCCGCCGGCGCCGTTCGTCCCCGGAGCGTCCGTCGTGCCCATGCTGGCCAGCAGCTGCCGCGCCAGCCCCAGGCCCGTACCGCCCATGGTCAGGGCCTTGGCGAACAGGTCGGACATGCCGTCCGCCCCGTTCAGCAGCACCATGTGATCGACGTTCCCGAAGGCTTCCGCCCCGGCGCGCACGATCTCCGGCCAGTTCTCGGCCAGTTGCTGCGCGACCACGGCCTCCTGGTTCTCCGCCAGGGCCGCCGCCCTGGCCTTGATCGCCTCGGCCTCGGCGAGACCCTGCGCCTTGGCCGCCTCCGCCGCCGCCAGACCCTTGGCCTGCGCGGCCGCGGCCTCCGCCTCACCCGTCGCCCGTGTCGCCTGGGCGGCCGCGGCACCGCGCGCCTTGGTGGCCTCCGCCTCCGCGACCGCCGCCGTCTTCACCCGCGTCGCCTCGGCGGCCGCGGCCAGTTCGGTCTCCTGGGCCTTCGCCTGCGCGGCGGAGATGCGGGCGTCGCGCTCCGCCTCCGCCAGCGTCCGCTTCTCGTACGCCGCCGCGTCCGCAGGCTTGCGCACGTCGGCCTGGAGCTGCTGCTCCTTGCGGTGCGCCGTGAGTTCGGCGACCCGGGTCTCCTGGACCACGACCTCCTGCTGCGCCGCGGCGTCCGCCAGCGGACCGGCCTGCCGCGCCTTGGCGGCCGCGCTGTCCCGCTCGGCCTGGTAACCGGCTTGGAGGATCTCGCTGTCGCGCTTCGCCTCCGACATCCGCGCCGCGGCCTGCTGCTCCGCCTCCGTGGCGAGGCGGTCCGCCTCCGCCTGGGCGATGCGCGCGTCGCGCTGCACCGCGGCCGCGTGCGGCGCGGAGAGGTTCTTGATGTAGCCCGTCGGGTCCTGGATCTCGTGGATCTGCAGGGAATCGATGATCAGGCCCAGCTTCTCCATCTCGGTGCCCGAGGCGGCCCGGGTCTCACCGGTCAGCCGCTCCCGGTCACGGATCATGTCCTCGACCGTCAACCCGCCGACGATCGAGCGGAGGTGACCGGCGAAGACGTTGTGCACGCGATGGCCCATGACCTTCTGCTGGTCCAGGAAGCGGCGGGCCGCATTCGCGATCGACACGAAGTCGTCGCCCACCTTGAAGATCACCACGCCGTGGACCTTGAGCGGAATGCCCTGCTTGGTCACGCAATCCACGTTCAGCTCGGCCTCGTTGAGGTCGAGCGACAGCTTCCGTACCACCTGCACCCCGGGTAGCACGAGCGTTCCCCGGCCGGTGACGATCCGGAAGCCCATGCCTTCGCCCAGGCCCTCGGTGCGGTGCTTGGAACCGGAGATGACCAGCGCCTCATTGGGCTCCGCCACTCGCCACATCAGCTTGAACAGACCTACCAGGATGCCGACGCCGAGGACGACGGCTCCCGCGACGATGCCGATGAGCATCGTTCAGCCCCCCCTTTTGCGGTCCCCCTCCGAACAGGGACCCGTGATCAAAAGTGTGCGCCCGCGCGGGCCGGTGGTGAAGAGCTGTCGCAGTCTTGGCGCGTTCTTGACACGGTGGGCATTCCTGTCGGCCGGGGCCGGATGCACCCCTGCCCTCCGGCGGGCAGGAATCGGCCGAACGCGCCCCCGCACAGGCGGAAATCAGCCATACGCCGCCGCCACGTACACCGTGCGCGGCGCCTGATACTCCACGATCACCACCACCGTGCCCCGCTCGAAGCGCTCGCCGGCCTCCACCGCGTACGCCAGGAACGCCTCGGCGCCGCCCCGGACCCCGACGATCACCTCGCCGACCAGCCCGGGGCCGATCGCCCCCGTCACTCTGCCCTGTTCGCCGACCATCAGCCCGCCCCCCGTGTGTGGTCACTTCGCCCGGCGACGCCTGCCCCGCCCCCTCGCGCTCTTATTCGTATTGTGCCGGTCGGCACTGACAACGAGCGCTGACAGTGCGGTCGTCACGGGCACCGAGGCCACCAACCCGATACTGCCGATCAGCGTCCGGACGATCTCCTCCGCCACGATCTCGCTGGTCGCCACCCTCCCCACCCCGCTGTCCGCGATCGAGAACAGCAGCAACAGGGGCAGGGCGGCACCGGCGTACGCCATCACCAGCGTATTGACCACCGACGCGATGTGGTCCCGCCCGATGCGCATCCCCGCCCCGTACAGCTTGCGCCAACTCGCGCTCGGGTCGGCCTCCTTCAGCTCCCACACCGCCGAGGTCTGCGTCACCGTCACGTCGTCGAGCACGCCCAGGGAGCCGATGATGATCCCGGCGAGCAGCAGACCGCGGATCTCGATCTCCGGGTAGAGACCGTGCACCAGCCCCGTCTGGTCGTCGGTGTCGCCGGTCAGGTGCGCCCAGCCGGTGAACAACGCGCCGAGCAGGCCGATGAGCATCAGCGAGGTGAGCGTGCCGACGACCGCCACGGACGTCCGCGCGTTCAGGCCGTGGCACATGTAGAGCGCGATCAGCATGATCGCGCTGCCGCCGACCACGGCCACCAGCAGCGGATCCGAACCGTGGAGGATCGCGGGGAGGATGAACAGCGTCAGCACCCCGAAGCTGACCACCAGCGCGATCAGCGCGAAGAGCCCCCGCAGCCGGCCGACCACGACCACGGCGAGCGCGAACAGCCCGGCGAGCACCGCCATCGGCACGGTCCGGTCCACGTCGGTGACCGCGTACTGGAGGTTCTTCGGCGCCTTCGGCGCGTACGCGAGGACGACCTCCTGGCCCACCGAGTAGCGGCGCGAGGCGCTCGGCTGGACGATCTCGGTGAACGTACGGCCCTTGTCCGGGCCCGACGTCACCTCGATCTCCGACTTCTCGCAGGGACCCTTCGGCGGCGCGGCACCGCCCGGCTGCGGCGTCTGTTGCTGCGGCTGCGCGCCCGCCGTCGTGCAGTCCATCTCCTCGATCTTCACGACCCGGCCCGACCGCGTCTGCTGGTCGAGCCCGAGCCCGGAGTGCTTGTGCGGCGGCGCGCCGCCCGGCCACATCACGACCATCCCGGCGAGCACGGCGACGGCGAACGGGATCAGCACCGCCGCGATCACCTTGCGGAGGTGCGCCGAGACGGGCGTGGGCGGGCCGTGGCCGTGCGAATGACCATGGCCGTGGTGGGGGGCATGGGTGAGAGGCTGCTGTTCCGTGGGGGACATGCCCCGCATCATCGCAACCCCCTCTGGCCCTCCGCGCGGGGGAAGCGCTAGCGTGGTGGCACCTTTGCAATCGCGGGAGCTCGGAGCACCGGGCTGAGAGGGCGCTGACCGCCGTACGGTTCGTACGGACACCGCTGCGTCGACCGCCGAACCTGTTACCGGGTAATGCCGGCGTAGGGAGTTCTGGTCTCATGACCTCGCAGGATGCACGCACGTCCGAAACCGGTCCGATCGGTTGGCACAAGGACTACGTGACCGGCTCGCGCCCGGACCTTCGGGTCCCGGTGCGGCGGGTGCATCTCACCAACGGGCAGGACGTACGGCTGTACGACACCTCCGGCCCGTACACCGACCCGGCCGTCGAGACGGACGTCCGCCGTGGTCTCCAGCCGCTCCGGGAGAACTGGATCATCGGGCGCGGTGACACCGAGGAGTACGCGGGCCGCCCGATGCGCCCGGAGGACGACGGCATCAAGCACACCGCTCCGCGCGGGGGCCTGCGGAACCTCGACGCGGTCTTCCCCGGCCGTCCGCGCCAGCCCCGCCGGGGCCGGTCCGGCGCCGCGGTGACCCAGCTCGCGTACGCCCGCCGTGGTGAGATCACCGAGGAGATGGAGTACGTCGCCCTCCGGGAGAACGTCTCGCCGGAGACCGTGCGCGAGGAGATCGCGGCGGGCCGGGCCGTGCTGCCCGCCAATGTGAACCACCCGGAGATCGAGCCGATGATCATCGGCAAGAAGTTCCTGGTGAAGGTGAACGCCAACATCGGCAATTCCGCGGTCACCTCCTCCATCGAGGAGGAGGTCGAGAAGATGACCTGGGCCACGCGCTGGGGCGCCGACACGGTCATGGACCTCTCCACCGGCCGCAACATCCACACCACCCGTGAGTGGGTGCTGCGCAACTCCCCCGTGCCGATCGGCACCGTGCCGCTCTACCAGGCCCTGGAGAAGGTCGACGGCAAGGCGGAGGAGCTCACCTGGGAGATCTACAAGGACACCGTCATCGAGCAGGCCGAGCAGGGCGTGGACTACATGACCGTCCACGCGGGCGTGCTGCTCCGGTACGTGCCGCTCACCGCCCGCCGCAAGACCGGCATCGTCTCGCGCGGCGGCTCGATCATGGCCGCGTGGTGCCTGGCGCACCACAAGGAGTCCTTCCTCTACGAGAACTTCGAGGAGCTCTGCGAGATCCTCGCCTCGTACGACGTGACGTACTCCCTCGGCGACGGGCTGCGCCCCGGCTCGATCGCGGACGCCAACGACGAGGCGCAGTTCGCCGAACTCCGGACGCTGGGCGAGCTGAACACGATCGCCAAGCGGCACAACGTGCAGACGATGATCGAGGGTCCGGGCCATGTCCCGATGCACAAGATCAAGGAGAACATCGACCTCCAGCAGGAGATCTGCGAGGAGGCGCCGTTCTACACGCTCGGCCCGCTGACGACCGACGTCGCGCCCGCGTACGACCACATCACCTCGGGCATCGGCGCGGCGATGATCGCCTGGTGGGGCACGGCGATGCTCTGCTACGTGACGCCGAAGGAGCACCTGGGCCTGCCGGACCGCGACGACGTCAAGACCGGCGTGATCACCTACAAGATCGCGGCACACGCGGCGGACCTCGCCAAGGGCCACCCGGGCGCCCAGGAGTGGGACGACGCGCTGTCCGACGCCCGCTTCGAGTTCCGCTGGGAGGACCAGTTCAACCTGGCCCTCGACCCGGACACGGCCCGCGCCTTCCACGACGCGACGCTGCCCGCGGAGCCCGCGAAGACGGCGCACTTCTGCTCGATGTGCGGGCCCAAGTTCTGCTCGATGAAGATCTCGCAGGACATCCGCCGGGAGCACGGCGGCGAGCTCGCGGTCGACGCGGCGGCGGGCATGGCGGAGAAGTCCCGCGAGTTCGCGGCCGCGGGCAACCGGGTGTACCTGCCGATCGCCGACTAGCGGTCGGGCCCCGGGAACCGCTTGCCCGGACCTCGATCCTCAACGGCCGGCCGGCCGGAAGGCCGATCCGGCCGGCCGTTGAGGACCTGGTGCGGGGCTCACTCGGGACGGTGGTCCGGGCCGCCGTAGTCGGGGCTGGTGAAGTCCGGGCTGGTGTAGCGCGGGCGGAGGTGGGGGGTGGATTCGCTGTCCGGGCTGGAGAAACCCGGGCGGGAGTACCCCAGGTGCGGGGTGCGTTGGTGGCCTTCCGTGCGCCTGCGGGCGTACGAGGGCGGCGCGATGGCGGGGGCGTCGGCGAGCGCCTCGCGCAGGAAGGGCAGTATGCCGCGGTGGAGCAGCGCCTGCCGCCAGGCCTCACCGGCCCGCTCCGCCTCCTCGGCCAGGCTCACCCCTCGCGCGTCGCTGCCCTCGCCGACCCCGTTGCGCAGGGCCGTCACGACCATGCCGACCATCGCCACGAACGCACCGGCGGCGGTGAGTCCGGCGAACCACCAGCCGATGGTGACCATGGGATCGGCGACGGCCGCGTTGGAGCCGACCGTCCGCAGTACATAGCCGACGAGGAGGAAGAGCAGCGCGGCTATCCCGGAGAGCACCGGGGCCAGCACGGCGAGGACGGCACCGGCGCCCGCGCCGGCCGATTCCACGACCTCGCCGTCCGTGAGGGTGAATCCACCGGCCGCGGTCATTCCATCGGGGGCGCTTTCATCGCCGCGCGCGCCTCCGGCGCTCACGGTCTGGGGGTGCACGCTCGCGGAGAGCGTGCGCAGAGCGCCGCGCGCCCTTACAAAGGTCTGGTACTCGGTGCCAGCGCACGCCGAGATGGCGGTCATGGCGTTGAGCGCCATGGTGCGCAACTGTTCTGCCGTGAGCCGCTGTCCTATCGCGGCGGCCAGTTCCGGGTCATGGTCGGCGGTACGCAACGCCTGGTCGAGAACCCGCTCGAATTCCGGGCGGTCCTCGGCCAGCAGGTGCGGAGCGCTGTTCATGTGCATCCCCCGATGCTCCGTAGGGCCTTCTTCCCGGCTTGTACCGGGCAGTGGGCGGAAACGGAGGAGAGCCTGCTACGGATAAGCCGATGGTAGAGCGGTACCGGCGCGCGGTGACAGTGTGTTTCGTGAATTGCCCCGCGCCGGTGGAACTCCCTACCTGCCCTGGCGCTTACCCGCTGAACCCTCAGCCACCCAGCGGAAGTTGCACCACCAGCAGTTTTCCGGCCATTGTGACCCCTCCGTCCATTGCGAGCGCGAGCCCGTCCGCGTACAGGTGCGGGCCGTCGACGGCGGGCGCGCCGCCGTCCTCGCCGTCCTCGTCCTCGGCGCCGACCTCGCCCAGCAGATACGGAATCGGACTGTGGCCGTGCACGAGGCGGCCGCCGCCGTAGGTGTCCAGCAGCTCCCGCACGGCCGTCGGGCCGGACTCGTCGCGGAAGGCGAAACGCTTGGTGAACTTGCGGAAGAGGTCCCAGCACTCGTCCGGGTCGTTGCGCTGGAGCGCTTCCGTCACCGCGTCGTTGACGGCCTCGATGGAGTCGCCGTACTCGAGGTAGACGGTGGTGTCGGAGTGCACGAGCAGGTGCCCGTCCTCCTCCGCCATCGCGTCGAGCCGTGACATCCACTGGAGGTGGTGGTCCTCCAGGCGCTCCATGTCGGTGCGCTGGCCGCCGTTGAGCAGCCACGCCGCCTGGAAGGAGGCGGTGCCCGCACCGGAGTTGACCGGCGTGTCGGCGAACCGCTTGGCGCCGATGATCAGCAGTTCGTGGTTGCCCATGAGGGCCTTGCAGTAGCCGCCCGCGGCCGCGGCCTCCGCCGACAGCCGCATCACGAGGTCGATCACGCCGACGCCGTCGGGACCGCGGTCGGTGAAGTCGCCGAGGAACCACAGCCGGGTGTTGCCCGCGCACCAGCTGCCGTTCGCGTCGATGAGGCCCTGCGCCTGCAGCGCCGCGACCAGCTGGTCCAGATAGCCGTGCACGTCGCCCACGACGTAGAGCGGCCCGGGGCCCGAGCGCGGTGCCGGCACATGGTGCTCGGTCAGGGGCGTCAGCGCGACGGTCGGCACGTCGTCGGGGACGACCTGGCCGATGACGGGCAGGTCGCGCTCGGTCGGGGTGTAGCCGTCCGGGGCGTCCAGGAGGGGCTGCACGGGCGGGACCGTCCCGTCGTAGGGAGGCATGGGGGCAGGAGGAGGGGGTGCGGCGTACCCGGGGAAGGGCGGGATCGCCGCCGTGGTCCGTGCCGCGGGTCCTTGACCGGCCCCCTGAGTCATCGACCCCTCCACCATCGCGCCGCCGTGCACCTTGTGGACCTTGCCTGGTCGACGGCGGTCCGTGGTGTCGTGCGCCCATCATAGGAATGACCGTCGCGCCTTGTGACGCACCAGGGGCCGTGAATCGGGGCGGGAGGGTGCGCGCGTCGGTTATTTCTCCCCAATTGAGCCATTCGCCCCCGGGTCTCCGCGCCCTTCGCGCCCTCCGGGCGCCGTCGCCGAAGGTGTGGCGGCCCGGAAACGGCACGTTGACCCCGGAGGCCCCTACGGGCGCGTCTCAGCCCTGGGCGGGGCCGCGCGGCGGGTTGACCGTGGTCTGCGGCCGACGGCGCTGCGAGGAGGTCCTGACGATCAGCTCCGTCGGTATCACCTGCTCGACCGGCCGCCCGCTGTCGAGCCCTTCGATGGCGTCGATGAGGAGCTGTACGACCGCCGTGCCGATCCGCCGGGGCTTGAGGGACAGGGTGGTGACGGGCGGCTCGGTGGCCGCGTAGACCGTCGATTCGCTGCAGCACACGAGCAGCAGGTCGTCCGGCACGCGCAGGCCGTAGCGGCGGGCCGCGGCGAGCAGGTCGGTGCCGTTGGGGTCGAACAGGCCGTACACGGCGTCGGGCCGGTCGGGCCTGGCGAGCAGCCGGTCGGCCGCCACGGCCCCGGCGCACGGGTCGTGCGCCGGGTACTCCTCGTAGACCGGGTCCTGCCCCACCCGCTCGCACCAGCGCAGATAGGCCTGGGTGGAGAGCCGGGTGTACGTGTCCGTGGTGGTGCCGGTCAGCAGGCCGATCCGGCGGGCGCCCGCCGCCGCGAGGTGGTCGAGGATGCCGAGGACGGCGGCCTCGTGGTCGTTGTCGACCCACGCGGTGACCGGGAGGGAGCCCGCGGGGCGGCCGTCGGAGACGACGGGGATGCCCTGCCGGACCAGGTCGGAGACGACCGGGTCGTGGTCGGAGGGATCGACGACGACGGTGCCGTCGAGGGCGACGTTGGACCACACGTCGTGGCGCGAGGTGGCCGGGAGGATGACCAGTGCATAGCCGCGGGCCAGCGCCGCCGAGGTGGCGGCCCTGGCCATCTCGGCGAAGTACGCGAACTCGGTGAAGGTGAAAGGTTCATCCCCGTAGGTGGTCACGGTCAGACCGATGAGGCCGGACTTGCCCGTACGGAGGGTGCGGGCCGCGGCCGACGGGCGGTAGCCCAGCCGGTCGGCGACCTCGCGGACATGGCGGCGGGTCGCGTCCGGTAGCCGGCCCTTGCCGTTGAGCGCGTCGGAGACGGTCGTGATCGAAACCCCGGCGGCGGCGGCCACGTCCCGGATGCCCGCCCGGCCCAGCCGGCGTCCGGTGGCCCGGCTCACCTGATGCTTCCCTGGTGCTGTCATGGCGAGCCGATAGTAGGGCTCGGGTCGTGCCGGGACCCGGTGCCGCATTTAGCTGTTGACAGGCACGTTTCTGCATGTTCGCAATGGCTCAATGACCATGGAAATGCAGGGAGTTAGGGCCCTTGATGGCGAACCATTGGCCTCTGGCATATCCGCACCTGATATCGGGCCCAGGTCTCGAAGAGGTCTCAACTCACCTTCACGGGCGATGCGCGCCACGGCGCTCGCCACCGGCGCGCGGAACTTCAAGGAGCGCTACCCCTGCTCTGGACGCCGCCCGGGGGAATCCTCTTAAGGTGTGCAGTATTCATGTCCATTCATGTCTGCTGACTCGTGTGCGGTCTGCCCGTGCGGGTGCGAGCGCACGGGATGTCGAGGAGGACCCGGTGACCGAGAAGACCCCGAGGCTGCGCCCCGCCCTGGAGGGCGTGCCGACCTACAAGCCGGGCAGGCCCGCCGCCGTGGGCGGCCCCGTCGCCTACAAGCTGTCCTCCAACGAGAACCCCTATCCGCCGCTGCCCGGGGTGCTGGAGAAGGCGGTCGACGCGGCGGGCAGCATCAACCGTTACCCCGACATGACCTGCACGGCCCTGATGGCCGAACTCGCGGACCGCTTCTCCGTCCCGGTCTCGCACCTGGCCACCGGCACCGGCTCGGTGGGCGTCGCCCAGCAGCTGGTGCAGGCCACTTCGGGGCCCGGCGACGAGGTGATCTACGCCTGGCGGTCCTTCGAGGCGTACCCGATCATCACCCAGGTCTCCGGCGCCACTCCTGTGCAGGTGCCGCTGACGGACGACGAGGTGCACGACCTCGACGCCATGCTGGCCGCGATCACCGACCGCACCCGGCTGATCTTCGTCTGCAACCCCAACAACCCCACGGGCACCGTGGTGCGCCGTGCCGAGCTGGAGTCCTTCCTGGACCGGGTGCCGGCCGACGTGCTGGTCGTCCTGGACGAGGCGTACATCGAGTTCGTCCGTGACGCGGACGTCCCCGACGGCCTGGACCTCTACCGGGACCGCCCGAACGTCTGCGTGCTGCGCACCTTCTCCAAGGCGTACGGGCTGGCGGGGCTGCGCGTCGGCTTCGCGGTCGCGCACGAGCCCGTCGCGGCGGCGCTGCGGAAGACGGCCGTCCCGTTCGGTGTGAGCCACATCGCGCAGGAGGCGGCGATCGCCTCGCTGCGCAGCGAGGGCGCGCTCCGGGAGCGGGTGCAGGCGCTGGTGGAGGAGCGCGCCCGGGTGGTCGAGGCGCTGACCGGGCAGGGCTGGACCGTGCCGGAGACGCAGGCCAACTTCGTCTGGCTGCGGCTGGGGGATCGCGCGGCGGACTTCGCGGCGGCGTGCGAGCGGGCCGGGGTGGTCGTACGGCCGTTCCCGGGCGAGGGCATCCGCGTGACGATCGGCGAGACGGAAGGGAACGACCTCTTCCTGGAGGTGGCGGGGGCGTTCCGCAAGGAGCTGTAGCCCCTGTCGCCGTGCTGCCGCAGGCCGTGCCCGTCCGTCGGGCACGGCCTGTCGTCGTGTGCGCCCCGGGTGCCGTTCGGCGTTTCGTCCGCCTGTCGCTCCGGGCGGTCCGGGCCCCGGGGATCTGGCCGAAGGACGTCGGCCGGCGGCTGAGGGGACCCCCTTGCATGATCGCGAAGGGCTGTGCGTCATAATTGCTTGTGAATGTGAACGCGTTCACAAGCACGTCCTTTACCTCCTGTTTTCAGTGGGGCAAAAGGGTGCATATCGCCGATGGACGAGTCGTCGGTGACGCAAGAGGCAAGGAGAGTCCGCGTGAATCTCGCTATGGCGCCGGAAACGCTGGCGCGCTGGCAATTCGGCATCACCACCGTCTACCACTTCCTCTTCGTGCCGCTCACGATCAGCCTGGCGGCGATCACCGCCGGGCTGGAGACGGCCTGGGTGCGCACCGGCAAGGACAAGTACTTCCACGCGACGAAGTTCTGGGGAAAGCTCTTCCTGATCAACATCGCGATGGGCGTGGTCACCGGCCTCGTGCAGGAGTTCCAGTTCGGGATGAACTGGTCGGACTACTCGCGGTTCGTCGGTGATGTCTTCGGCGCGCCGCTCGCGATGGAGGCCCTGCTGGCCTTCTTCTTCGAGTCCACGTTCATCGGTCTGTGGATCTTCGGCTGGGACAAGCTGCCCAAGAAGATCCACTGCGCGTGCATCTGGATCGTCTTCATCGGCACGGTGCTCTCCTCGTACTTCATCCTGGCGGCGAACTCCTGGATGCAGCACCCGATCGGCTACGCCATCGACAAGGCGACCGGCAAGGCCCGGCTCACCGACATCTGGGCCGTGCTGACGCAGGACACCACGCTCGTCGTGGTCTTCCACACGCTCACCGCGGCGTTCCTCACCGGTGGTGCCTTCGTGATCGGCATCGCCTCCTTCCACCTGTGGCGCGCCAAGCGCAAGCAGTTGAAGGGCGAGGAGCTGGGGGAGAAGCAGCGGGCGCAGGTCGGCGCGATGCGGGCCTCGCTGCGCGTCGGCCTGGTGGTCGCGGTCATCGCGGGCCTGGGCACCGCGCTCAGCGGCGACAGCCTCGGCAAGGTGATGTTCGAACAGCAGCCGATGAAGATGGCCGCCGCCGAGGCCCTGTGGGACACCCAGGCACCGGCACCCTTCTCGGTCTTCGCCGTCGGCGATGTCACCAAGGGCCACAACAGCGTGGAGATAGAGGTGCCCGGCGTCCTCTCCTTCCTCGCGCACAGCAACTTCACCGAGGCCGTCCCCGGCATCAACGACGTCGCGGCGCAGGAGGCCGCACGGTACGGCGGCAAGCCGGAGGACTACATCCCCAGCATCTTCATGACCTTCTGGGGCTTCCGGCTCATGATCGGCTTCGGGATGACCTCCTTCGTCGCCGCGCTGATCGGGCTGTGGACCACCCGAAAGAAGCTCTGGCTCGCACCCGAGTTCCGCACGGGCGACGACGAGGTGCCGCGCCTGATGCTGACGAAGACCCGGGAGATGAGCCCCTTCCTCACCGCCTGGTCCTGGCGCATCGGCCTGCTGACCATGGGCTTCCCGCTCATCGCCAACTCCTTCGGCTGGATCTTCACCGAGATGGGCCGCCAGCCGTGGGCCGTCTACGGGCTGATGAAGACCGGCCACGCGGTCTCCCCCGGCGTCAGCCAGGCCGAAGTCCTCACCTCCATGGGCGTCTTCACGCTGCTGTACGGGGTGCTGGCGGTGGTCGAGGTCAAGCTGCTGGTGAAGTACGCCAAGGCCGGCCCCGACACGGACGAGAAGCCGCCCACGCGGGATCCGCGGCTGCGGCTGCCGTCCGGCGGCGCCGGAGCGGAGCGTCCGGAGGACGCCGACAAGCCGATGACCTTCGCGTACTGACGCGGCCGCGAACGGAGACAACGAGCCATGCACCTGTACGACTTCTGGTTCCTGCTGATCGCCGTCCTGTGGACCGGCTACTTCTTCCTCGAAGGCTTCGACTTCGGCATCGGCGTCCTGACCAAGGGCCTGGCCAAGGACCGCACCGAGCGCCGGGTGCTGATCAATACGATCGGCCCCGTCTGGGACGGCAACGAGGTCTGGCTGATCACCGCGGCGGGCGCGACCTTCGCGGCCTTCCCCGACTGGTACGCCACCCTGTTCAGCGGTTTCTACCTGCCGCTGCTGGCCGTCCTGGTCTGTCTGATCGTGCGCGGGGTCGCCTTCGAGTACCGCCACAAGCGGACCGGCGAGCGCTGGCAGCGCAACTGGGAACACGCGATCTTCTGGTGCTCGCTGCTGCCCGCCTTCCTGTGGGGTCTCGTCTTCGCCAACCTCGTGCGCGGGGTGCCGATAGGGCCGGACAAGAACTTCAGCGGCACCGTTCTGGACCTGCTCAACCCGTACGCCCTGCTGGGCGGCCTCCTCACGCTCGTGCTGTTCACCTTCCACGGGGCGGTGTTCGCCGCCCTCAAGACGGCGGGCGCCATCCGGCACCGGGCCCGGTCGTACGCCACCGTGCTGGGCCTGACCGCGGGCGTCCTCGCGGTCGCCTTCCTCGGCTGGACGCAGGCGGAGTCGGGCAACGCGCGCAGCCTGGCCGCCCTGATCGTGTCCGTGGCCGCCCTGGGCGCGGCGCTGGTGATGAACCACGCGGGGCGCGAGGGCTGGGCGTTCGGCTTCTCCGGGGTGGCGATCGCGGCCGCCTTCGCGCTGGTCTTCCTCGCGCTCTTCCCCGATGTGATGCCGTCCTCGGTCAACCCGGCCTGGAGTCTCACGGTGGCCGGCTCCGCCTCCAGCCCGTACACGTTGAAGATCATGACGTGGGTCGCGGTGCCCATGACGCCTCTCATCGTCGCCTACCAGGCCTGGACCTACTGGGTGTTCCGCAAGCGGATCGGCACCCAGCACATCCCGGCCCCCGCCGCCCACTAGGACGGAACGCGCATGAAGCCCGTCGACCCCCGACTGCTCAGGTACGCCTCCGCGACCCGGCTCTTCCTGGTCGCCTCCCTCGTGCTCGGGCTGGCGGGGGCCGGCCTGGTGATCGCCCAGGCGATGCTGATCGCCGAGGTCGTGACCGGCGCCTTCCGGCACGGCCGGACCACCGGCGACCTGGCCGTGCCGCTGGCCCTGCTGGTGGCCGTGGCCGTGGGCCGGGCCGCCGTCGCCTGGCTCACCGAGCTGACCGCCCACCGTGCGAGCGCGGCGGTCAAGTCCGAGCTGCGCACCCGGCTGCTGGCGCGGGCCACCCGGCTGGGGCCGGACCGGCAGAGCGGCACCGGGGAACTGGCCACCCTCGCCACGCGCGGCATCGACGCGCTGGACGACTACTTCGCCCGCTACCTGCCCCAGTTGGGCCTCGCGGTCGTCGTGCCCGTGGCCGTGCTCGCCCGTATCGTCTCCGCGGACTGGCTCTCCGCGCTCGTCATCGTCCTCACCCTGCCGCTCATCCCCCTCTTCATGGTCCTCATCGGATGGGCCACCCAGTCCCGGATGGACCGGCAGTGGCGGCTGCTGTCCCGGCTGTCCGGCCACTTCCTCGACGTCGTCGCGGGGCTGCCCACGCTGAAGGTCTTCGGGCGGGCCAAGGCGCAGGCGGAGTCGATCCGCGCCATCACCTCGGACTACCGGCGGGCCACGCTGCGGACGCTGCGGATCGCCTTCCTCTCCTCCTTCGCGCTGGAACTGCTGGCCACGATCTCGGTGGCGCTGGTCGCGGTGGGCATCGGCATGCGGCTCGTGCACGGCGAACTCGACCTGGAGACCGGCCTGATGGTGCTGGTCCTGGCGCCCGAGGCGTATCTGCCGCTGCGGCAGGTCGGCGCGCAGTACCACGCGGCGGCGGAGGGGCTGACGGCCGCCGACGCGGTCTTCGCGGTGCTGGAGACCGAGCCCGGACCCGTCGGCACCCTGCCCGCGCCCGAGGCCGGCACCGCGACCCTGACGGTCGACCGGCTGGTGGTGCGCCACGCGGGACGGGCCGAACCCTCGCTGCCCGAGACGTCGTTCGAGGTGCGGCCCGGGGAGACGGTCGCACTTGTGGGCCCGAGCGGCGCCGGGAAGTCCACACTGCTGAACGTGCTGCTCGGCTTCGCGCGCCCCACGAGCGGGCGGGTGCTCGTCGGCGGTACGGACCTGTCATCGCTCTCCCCCGAAAGCTGGCGGGACCAGGTGGCCTGGGTCCCGCAACGACCCCGTCTCTTCGCCGGGACGGTCGCCGAGAACGTACGACTGGCCCGGCCGGACGCCACGGACGCGCAGGTGCGGGAAGCACTCCGCGCGGCCGGTGCGCTCGACTTCGTCTCCATGCTGCACCACGGCACTGACACCCGCCTCGGCGAGGACGGTGCCGGGCTCTCGGCCGGGCAGCGCCAACGCATCGCGCTGGCACGGGCGTTCCTCGCCGACCGGCCGGTCCTGCTGCTCGACGAGCCGACCGCGAACCTCGACGGCGGGACGGAGGCCGCCGTGGTGGCGGCCGTACGGCGGCTGGCCGCGGGCCGGACCGTCCTGCTGGTCGTGCACCGGCCCGCACTCCTCGCCGTCGCGGACCGCGTCGTCCGCCTCGACGGCGCGCACCAGGGGCGCGAGGCCGCGCCCGCGCGCCTGCCCGCGCAACCGAAACCCTCGGGCACGGCTGCCCCGGCGCCTTCCGACGACCACCCGGAGGAACACGCTCCGGAGCGCGGGGCGGGGACGCTGGCCCGGGTACGGGCCATGGGCAGGCCGCTCCGGGCGCGGTTCGCCCTCGCGCTGCTGCTGGGCGCGCTGGCCCTCGGCAGCGCCGTCGGCCTGATGGCCGTCTCCGGCTGGCTGATCTCCCGCGCGTCCCAACAGCCGCCCGTGCTCTACCTGATGGTGGCCGTCACCGCGACTCGCGCGTTCGGGATCGGCCGCGCCGTCTTCCGCTACGCCGAGCGCCTCGTCTCCCACGACGCCGCGCTGCGTGCCCTCGCGGGGCTGCGGGTCTCGGTGTACCGGCGCCTGGAACGGCTGGCGCCCGCCGGGCTCCGGGACACCCGCCGCGGCGACCTGCTCTCCCGGCTCGTCGCGGACGTCGACGCCCTCCAGGACTACTTCCTGCGCTGGCTGCTGCCCGTGGGGTCGGCCGTCGCCGTGGGCACCGTCTCGGTCGCCTTCACGGCGTGGCTGCTGCCGGAGGCGGGCCTGCTGCTCGCCCTCGGGCTGCTCACCGCGGGAGTGGCCGTGCCGGCGCTGTCCGGGGCGTTCGCCCGGCGTGCCGAGCGGCAGTCGGCGCCCGCGCGCGGCGCGTTGTCCACTCAGGTCGTCGACGTCCTGGAGGGCACGGCCGAACTGACGGTCGCGGGCGCCCTTCCGGCCCGGCTGGAGCGGCTGCGCCGGGCGGACGGCGCGCTCACCGCGATCGCCCGCCGGACGTCGGCCGCCACCGCGCTCGGCTCCGGCCTCTCCGCCCTGGCCTGCGGGCTGACCGTGGCGGCCGCGGCCTGGGCGGGCACGGCCGCGGTGCGCGACGGGCGTCTGGGCGGCCTGTGGCTCGCGGTGGTGGTGCTGATGCCGCTGGCCGTGTTCGAGGCGGTGGCCGGGCTTCCGCTCGCCGTGCAGTACCGGCAGCGGGTACGGCGCTCCGCGGAGCGGGTGCACGAGGTGCTGGACGCGCCCGTGCCCGTGCGGGAGGGCACGGCGAAGGCGCCGGGCTCGCCGTTCCCGCTGCGCGTGGAGGGGCTCACGGCGCGCTACCCGGGGCAGCCCGGACCGGCCCTGGAAGGGTTCGGCATGGAACTCGTGGCGGGCCGCAGGGTGGCCGTCGTGGGGCAGTCCGGTGCGG
The DNA here is from genome assembly GCF_053594975.1 of Streptomyces sp. NPDC002537. Lineage (NCBI taxonomy): Bacteria > Bacillati > Actinomycetota > Actinomycetes > Kitasatosporales > Streptomycetaceae > Streptomyces > Streptomyces sp. NPDC002537. The sequence continues at coordinate 96,545 of NZ_JBSFWT010000008.1, read as the reverse complement.
GCAAGACGACACTCGCGCAGGTGCTGTTGCGCTTCCTGGACGCCGAGTCCGGCACGTACACCCTGGCGGGCGAGGACACCGGCCCCATGGCGGGCGAGGCGGTACGGCGGCTGGTGGGCCTGTGCGCGCAGGACGCGCACATCTTCGACAGTTCGGTGCGCGAGAACCTGCGGCTCGCGCGGCCCGGGGCGAGCGATGCCGAACTGCGGGCCGCCCTGCGGTCCGCGCGGCTCCTGGAGTGGGCCGACAGCCTGCCGCAGGGGCTCGACACGCTGGTCGGCGAGCACGGGGCGCGGATGTCCGGCGGACAGCGGCAGCGGCTCGCCCTGGCCCGCGCACTGCTCGCGGACTTCCCCGTCGTCGTACTGGACGAGCCCGCCGAACACCTCGACCTGGCGACGGCGGACGCCCTGACCGCCGACCTGCTGTCGGCCACAGAGGGCCGCACGACCGTACTGATCACCCACCGGCTGGCCGGACTGGAGGCTGTCGACGAGGTGATCGTGCTGGACCGTGGCAGGACGGTGCAGCAGGGCCCGTACGAGGCCCTGGCGGCGACGGAGGGGCCGTTCCTGCGCATGCTGGAACGGGAACGCGAGGCGGACGCGTTCGCCCGCGGCGCGCTGACCGGTACTTCCTGAGCCGGGCCCCGGGTTCTCGACCCGGGGCTCCGCACCGGCCCCGGTCCGCGCTCCGCGCGGTGTCCTCAGGAGCCGGACAGGCTGAATCCGGACGGGCCGAATTCCGCGGACCGTGGCCCGTGCCTCCCACCCGTCCGCGCCGCAATCCGGCCCGTCCGGCGCTTGAGGACGCTCCCGGAGGGAGCTCCCGCCGCAGGCGGCGACCGGCTCGCAGTCGCCCCCGAGGCCAGACGCCAGCCGCCACCACTTTCCCTGACAAATAGTGCTTATTAGTCTCTAGGCATGGCAGCCACGGCAAACCCCTCCGACCCACAGGGCCCGATGGATCCCCTGGCCATCGCCACGGAGGCCACTCGCAGCCTTCAAGGGATGTCCACGGAGATGGCCGCGCGCGTGCCGCAGCTGCTGGAGGCGATGCGCTCCGTGGGCACCGGGCTGGAGCTCCACACCACGCTCGACCGGATCGCCGAGACCGCCGCCGAACTGGCCGACGCCAAGTACGCCGCTATCGGAATCATCGACTCCACGGGCGAGGGGCTGGCCGACTTCATCACCTATGGGGTCACCAGGGAGCAGCACGAGCGCATCGGAGCGCTGCCGGACGGCCATCGCGGTCTGCTGGGCGCGCTCATCCACCAGCCCGCGCCGGTGATGCTCGCCGATCTGGCGGCCGATCCCCGCTCCGCGGGATTCCCCCCGGAGCATCCGCCGATGCGCAACTTCCTGGGCGTGCCCATCCAGGTGGAGGGGGAGATCTTCGGCAACCTCTACCTCACGGAGAAGCGCGGAGGCGGGGAGTTCAGCATCGCGGACCTCCACATGGTGAAGATTCTCGCGACCGAGGCGGGTATCGCGATCGGCAACGCGCGCGTGCACGAAGAGGGGCGCCAGCGGATGCGCTGGATCGACGGTTCGGTGGCCGTCACGACGGCCCTGCTGTCCGCCAGTGACGCCGAGGACGCGCTGTCCGTCGTCGCCGAACAGGCGCGCAGGCTCGCGGATTCGGCGGCGGGCATCGTGCTGCTGCCGGACGGCGAGGGCGGGCTGGAGATGGTGGCCGTCTCCGCCGACGACCCCACCGGCCTGCTGGGTACGGTGATGCCCGCGCACAGCCCGGTCGTCTCCCGTCTTCTCGCGGGTGAACCGGTTTTCGTCGACGACTCCGCCACCGACCCGCGCATGATCACCGGAGTGGCTCCGCGCTTCGGCCCGAGCATGCTGCTGCCGCTCAAGAGCGGCGACCGGGTGCTCGGCACCCTCGCGACGCCACGCGCGCGTGGAGCGCGCAAGTACACGGCGGCGGAGCGCACCCTGGCCGCCCAGTTCGCCGCGCAGGCGGCCCTGGCGCTCGTCCTGGCGGAGGCGCAGCGCGACCGGGAGCGGCTCGCCGTCTACGAGGACCGCGACCGGATCGCCAGGGACCTCCACGACCTGGTCATCCAACGGCTGTTCGCCACCGGTCTGATGCTGGAGAGCGCGCAGCGCAACGCCGTCGTGCCCGATGTGCAGGCGAGGGTCGGCCAGGCCGTCGACCAACTGGACGTGACCATCCAGGAGATCCGTACGGCCATCTTCGCGCTCCAGCAGGGTCCCGCGGAGGCGCCCACAGGGCTGCGCACGCGCGTCCTGCGGGAGCTCGGCACGGCCGCCGTCCCGTTGGGCTTCCAGCCCTCCGCCAACTTCGTCGGGCCGGTCGACGCGAAGGTCGGCGAACTCGCCGGCAAGAACCTCGTCGCCGCTCTGCGGGAGGCGCTGTCCAACGCGTTCCGGCACGCGCGGGCGTCCCGTATCGAGGTCGTCGTCGACGCCACGGCCGAACTGCCGGACGGCAGGCCCGCGGTACGGCTCACCGTCGCCGACGACGGTGTGGGCATCCCCGACGGCGGTCGGCGCAGCGGTCTGCGGAACCTCGCCAAGCGGGCCGAATCACTGGGCGGCTCCAGCTCGTACGGGCCGGGGCTGGGGGAGGGCGGGGGCGGTACGCGGGTGGTGTGGGAAGCGCCCCTGTAGTGGTCCGTGGTGGCCCCCGCGGGCCGCGTCCCGTGTCACCCGGCGGCGGCCGCCCCGTCCTCCGAACGGACCTCAGCGGGCGCGCCCGGCCGCGGTGCGGGACACGATCGCGTTCATGGGACACCCGTACCGTCCGCTCCGCGGACCGCGCGGTCTGCGGAGAGCCGGAGACTGCGCGCTGTGTGTCCTGTGCGCGCTCTGCGCGGTGGTCTGCCCGCCGCTCGGTTCCGGTCCGTCGGTGGCCGTCAGGGCTCCGGACAGGGCCGCGCGCGTCACCTCCGACGTGTTCCGGCTGACGGAGGAGGCGGTACGGGTCAAGCGGCGCTACGAGCGGGCGCTGCGGGCGGCCAAGGAGCACAAGGCGCGGGCCGACGAACTCGGCCGGCTGCTGCGCGGCCGGAAGGTCGTCTCCGCGGCGCTGCGCGACGACGCGGGAGCCGCTGCCCGCGCGCAGTACCGCACGGGCGGCTTCACCGTCGGGGAGGGCACGGAGGACGTCGAGGACCCGGTCGAGCTGCTGGAGCTCCAGGAGCCCGCGGTGCGCCGCCGGGCCGCGCTGGGGCGGCTGCTGGACGAGGACGGCCGTACGGGCCGGAGGCTGGCGGGGGAGGAGCGGGCGCTGAAGGCCGCCCGGCCCGCCCTGGAGAAGGACAGGGCGCGGCTGAAGGAGGCGCAGCACTCGGTCACCAAGCGCCTGGCGGCCGCGAGGGACCGGCTGAACGCGCTGTCCCAGGAGGCCGTCGGCAGCGGCCACTGCGAGCCGGTCGACGAGGAGGAACCGGAGACCGGGAGGGCCGTCGTCCGCAGGGCGGTCGAGGAGCACGGGGAGTGGATCCGCCCCGTGGAGTCGTACGAGCTCACGGCGGGTTTCGGCGGCACGGGCGCGAACTGGGCGAACGGGCACACCGGGCAGGACTTCGCCGTCCCGATCGGTACGCCGGTGCGCTCGGTGGGTGAGGGGACGGTGGTCTCCGTCGGGTGCGGCGGTGCCTACGGCATCAGCCTGGTGATCCAGCACGAGGGCGGCTGGTATTCGCAGTACGCGCACCTGTCGGCGCTGCTCGTGGCCCCGGGGCAGCAGGTGGGCACCGGTCAGTGCGTCGGCCTGTCGGGGACCACGGGCAACTCCACCGGCCCGCACCTGCACTTCGAGATCCGCACCACGCCGGAGTACGGCTCGGCGGTGGACCCGGTGGAGTGGCTGAACGCGCGGGGCGTACGGCTGTAGGCGGCCGGCCCGGATCCGGGGGACTACAGAGTGCGGCCGTGCAGGAGCTGCTCGATCACCGTGGCGACGCCGTCGTCGGTATTGGCGGCGGTGTGCCGGGCGGTGGCCGCGAGAACCTCGGGATGGGCATTGGCCATCGCGTACGCCGTCCCCGCCCAGTCGAGCATCTCCAGGTCGTTCGGCATGTCGCCGAACGCCACGACGTCCTCGGGCGCGATGCCGCGCTCGGCGCAACACCGCGCGAGCGTACTGGCCTTGCTGACCCCGAGGCCGCTTATCTCCAGCAGCGCGGTCGGGCTGGACCGCGTGAACTCGCCGTGCGCGCCTCCCGCTTCGCGGGCGATGGCCAGGAATTCGTCGGGGCCCAGTTCGGGGTGGTGGGTGAGCAGCTTGAGGATGGGGTCGGTGTGGCCGGAGTCCTCGGCGAGCAGTTCCTCGGCGGGCCCGGTCACCGCGCCCGGGTCGAGGAAGAAGGGCGGGTACGCGGGCTCGTAGTGGATGCCACCGGTGTGCTCCACGGCGAACGAGGCGCCGGGTGCGGCGGCGCGCACCGCGTGCACGACGGCGAGGGCGTCGGCGCGCTCCAGCGGGCGGACCTCGATGAACCGGCCGCCGTCGTGCAGGTCGACGACGGCGGCGCCGTTGGCGCAGATCGCCAGCCCGTGGCCGTGCACGTGATCGCGGACGACGTCCATCCAGCGGGCCGGGCGGCCGGTGACGAAGAAGACCTCGATGCCCGCCGCCTCGGCCGCGGCCAGGGCCGCGACGGTCCGGTCGGAGACCGTCTTGTCGTCGTGCAGGAGGGTGCCGTCGAGGTCGGTCGCGATCAGCCGGGGGAAGGCGGCTGGGCGGAGGGCCGCCGGGGTCTCGGGCTGCTCGATAGCTGAAGTCACGGCTCCATTCTCGTCCACGGACCCCAGGGGTCGCACAGGCGTGCGCCGGTCCGGCTGTCCCGCTTCCGGGGCCGGTCATGGCCGTCGCGCGGGCGGATGCCGTGCCGGGGGCATGGGCTTTTGTCATACCCAGCGCTTAGGCTCGGGGCCATGCGACTGAGCACCGTGATCCTTCCCGAGCGCCGCTGGTCCGAGGGCGGCCGTGAGACGTGGCAGCGAGCCGAGGAACTGGGCTTCCACGCGGCCTACACCTACGACCACCTGTCGTGGCGCACCTTCCGGGACGGCCCCTGGTTCGGCGCGGTGCCGACGCTGACGGCGGCCGCGACCGTGACCTCCCGGATGCGGCTCGGCACGCTCGTCACCTCACCCAACTTCCGGCACCCGGTGACGCTGGCCAAGGAGCTCATCTCCCTGGACGACATCTCGGGCGGGCGCATCACGCTCGGCATCGGCGCGGGCGGCTCGGGCTTCGACGCCACCGCGCTGCTGAAGGACGGGGAGGAGGCGTGGACCCCGCGCGAGCGCGCCGACCGCTTCGCCGAGTTCGTGCCGCTGCTGGACCGGCTGCTCACCCAGGACGTCGTCTCGTACGACGGCGAGCACTACTCGGCGTCCGAGGTGCGCAACATCCCCGGCTGCGTGCAGCGCCCCCGGCTGCCCTTCGCGGTGGCCGCGACCGGCCCGCGCGGCCTGAAGCTCGCCGCCCGCCACGGGCAGGCGTGGGTGACCACGGGTGACCCGAAGCTGTTCGAGACGGGCACGCCGGAGCAGTCCCGCGAGGCCGTCGCCGGGCAGATCCGGCGGCTGGGCGCGGCCTGCGCCGAGATCGACCGCGACCCCGCGGAGCTCGGCAGGATCATGCTCACGGGCTTCACCCCGGACCGTCCGCTGGACTCCGTCGACGCCTTCGTCGACTTCGCCGGCTCGCACGCCGAGCTGGGCATCGACGAGATCGTGGTGCACTGGCCGATAGCCGGCTCGATGTTCGCGGCCGACCCGGTGATCTTCGAGAAGATCGCGGCGGAGGGCCTCGCACAGCTTTCGTGAGGGCCCCGGGACGATCCTCGTGGGTTCTTTACCCCGCGCACAGCCGGTGAGGTGGAGAATCGGGAGCAGAGGCAATTACTGGGGGCGCGTTTGCGCGGAGCCTTGGAGGTAGCCCCATGCCACGGACCCGATTCGCTCCCGACCGCGGGCTGACCGCCCGCATGGTGAGCACGATGTTCTTCATCGGACTGCTCTACGTGGTCTTCGTGGGCGTGCTGATCGTGCTGCTGCGCGGGGCCTGGCCGATCGTCCTGGTGATCGCGGGCGGCATGTTCATCGCGCAGTTCTGGTTCAGCGACCGGATCGCCGCCTTCAGCATGGGGGCGCGGGAGGTCACCCCGGAGGAGGCGCCCGAGCTGCACGGCGCCGTCGACCGGCTGTGCGCGCTCGCGGACATGCCCAAGCCGCGCGTCGCCATCGCCGACAGCGATGTGCCCAACGCCTTCGCCACCGGGCGCAACCAGAAGAACGCCCTGGTGTGTGCCACGACCGGGCTGCTGCGCCGACTGGAGCCGGAGGAGCTGGAGGGCGTGCTCGCCCACGAGCTCTCCCATGTGGCGCACCGCGATGTGGCCGTCATGACCATCGCGTCGTTCCTCGGGGTGCTGGCCGGGATCATCACCCGCATAGGGCTCTGGGGCGGCTTCCGCCGGGCGGGCGGCCGTGACCAGAACACCGCGATCCTCATGGTGCTGATTCCGCTCGTCAGCGCGGTCGTCTACGCCATCAGCTTCCTGCTCACCCGGCTCCTGTCCCGCTACCGCGAGCTGTCCGCCGACCGCGCGGGCGCCCTGCTGACGGGCAGGCCCTCGGCGCTGGCGTCGGCGCTCACCAAGGTGACCGGGCAGATGGCGCGGATCCCGACGCGCGACCTCCGGCAGGCCGAACCGTTCAACGCGTTCTACTTCGCCCCCGCCTTCTCCAAGGACAGCCTGGGCCGGCTGCTGTCCTCGCATCCGACGCTGGAGCAGCGGCTGGAGCAGCTCGGCCGGATCTCGGCACAGCTCGGCCGCGCCTGACCGCCGTACGCCCGCCTCAACGCCGTACGCCTCCGGGAAAGGAGCGACCGTCCGTGGGATTCCTGGACGCCATCCTGGGCCGCAGCAAGCCGGTCCGGCCCGACCTCGACCAGCTCTTCGGACTGCCGTCCGCCGCCGTCACGCTCCAGGCCGGTGCCGGGTTCACCCCGACGGGGCTGGGCTCGGTGTGTTTCGCGAGCGTGGAGGGCGGCGCCTTCACCCGGCTCCAGGAGGACGTGCGGGAGCTGCTGGACGCCGGTACGGGGCCGGGCGGGGCGCCCGTGGAGTTCAGCCGGGACGGCTACGGCTACACCTGGCTGCTCGCGCGGCGGCCCGCCGACGACGTGGCCGGTCTGGTCAACGACCTGCACGCGGTCAACACCCTGCTCCAGGACGGCGGTTTCGGCCCGCAGCTGCTCTGCTCCCTGCTGGGCTTCCGGGACGAGGGCCGACGTTCGCTGGCCCTCGTCTACCTCTACAAGCGCGGCACCTTCTACCCCTTCGCGCCGGTGCCCGGCGGGGGAGACAAGCGGGACAACGGGCTGGAACTCCAGACGCGGGCGCTGCTGGCGGACGACCTGCGGATCGAGGAGGACCTGGCCCGGTGGTTCCCCGTATGGGGCGCGCCCGGCCTGAACTGATGACCCGTCACATGGCTTGTGGCGCACCGATCTCGTCCGCCGCCCAACGGGCCCACTCCTCGCGCATGGCGGTGAAGCGCAGCCCGTACTCCAGGGCCAGCCGGCCGTTGACCGACAGGGCGTCGTCGCCCCAGTCGACCTTCTTCTCCAGCTCCTGGAGCGCGCCGTGCTGGTCGGCGGCGCGCTCCGCCTCGCCGACGAGGTAGGCCGTCGCCTCCAGGGGCGTGAGGTGGCTGAGGAAGAAGACGCGCAGCAGCGCGTCGCTCCGGCGGACCGGGCTGGGGTCGGCCTCCGTGAGCCAGTGGTGCAGCTCGGCGCGGCCCTCTTCGGTGATGGCGTATTCCTTGCGGCCGCGGGGGCCTTCCGCCGCGACCTCCAGCAGGCCGCTCTTCGCGAGCTTGCCCAGCTCGCCGTAGACCTGGCTCTGGGTGGCCGGCCAGACATTGCTGAGCGAGGTCTCGAACCGCTTCATCAGGTCATAGCCGCTGGCGGGCCGGTCGGCCAGCAGGCCCAGCATCGCGTGTCTCAGGCTCATGCCTTCACTCTACATTCCACTCTTGACACGTCAAGAGTGGAACCTCTACTTTCGACGTGTCACAGTTGGAATGTCGGTTGGGCGGCCAACCGGGGGCAGACCGCATCGGCTGAGGAGATCCCTTCCATGAACTACCTGCGTGGCTTCGTTCCTTGGATCGCGTTCGCGGTCGTCTCCTCCGTCGGCTGGCAGTGGGGAGCCGTCACCGGCCTGGTCGTCGGCGCCGCGCTGCTGGTCAAGGACCGCAAGGCCGGGGCCACGGGCGAGTCGCAGATCCTCGAGCGCAGCACGGTCGCCTTCTTCGCCGCGCTCACCGTGCTGGCCTTCGCCGTCCCGGACAGCGGGCTGCGGAACTTCGCCGGCCCCATGTCGCTGGGCTGGCTCGCCCTCACCGCCTGGGCCACGCTGATCATCGGGCGTCCCTTCACCCTCGGGATAGCCAAGCGGCAGACACCGCCCGAGATCTGGGACTCGCCGGTCTTCCGCAGTGTCAATGTCGTGCTCACCACGGTGTGGGCCGGGGCGTTCACGGCGACCGCCGTCGCCCTCACCGCCGTCCACGCCGCGGGGCTCGGCAGCGGGGTGTCCATCCCGGTCCAGGTCGCGGGATTCGTCCTCCCCGCCGTCTTCACCGCCCGCTACCCGGAACGCGTCCGCGCCCGCCACATGCCTGTCGGCTGACCGAGATGGGGCACCCTCTGTCCGGGGGTTGCGCCCCCGGACCCCCGACCGCGCTCCGCGCGGTGTCCTCAATCGCCGGACGGGCTGAATCAGGCGCCCGATCCAGCCCGTCCGGCGATTGAGGATGCGGCCGGAGGCCGCCCCGCCGCAGGCGGTGAACCGGCCCCGCAGCCGGAGATCCGGGGTGAGCCCTGCAGGGAACCCGCTCCCGCCGCTGGGGGTACCTCCCGGACGGAGTCCGGGGGAGGCAACGGGGCGGCCAGGAGTCCGGGCACGCCTCAGCGGCGCAAGCGCATCGCGTCCATCCTCCGGGCCTGGACCTCCCGCTCGGCAGCGGCTGCTATGAAGGCCTCCACGTGTTCCCGTCCCACGAGGGCGCGGACGGCCGCCACAGTCCGCGAGGGCAGCCGGACCGGCTCGCAGGAGGGCCGGATCTCCGGTGCGGCCGGTATCTCGGTGGCCTCGGCGGTCATGGCGGCGCTGCCGGCCGGGGGTGTCTCGCCCTCCAGGTGCCGGCGAAGGTGGCGCGTGGCCAACACCCGCATCGCGCGGGCGAGTTCGGCATCCATGGCCTGCTGTGCCAGTGGGCGCAGTCGACGGACCAGGACGGCGGCCTCGGCGGCCTCCTCGTCGGTCGGCGGGTGGTCGAAGTACTGGTGGAAGAGGTGCTCGGTCGTGAAGTCGAGGAAGCGGCCGGCGATGTGCTCGACCTGGGTGCGCAGTTCGCGCAGATGGCCGGAGATGGCCGGCAGCGGCACTCCGGCCGCGTGCAGTTCGACGGCGACGGCGAGTTCCCGGGGGCTGGGCACCAGGAACTCGTCCGGCGCGTCCGGCACCCGTACCAGCACCCCCAGGTCCACCGCGTCGTCGACTGCCCGGTCGTCCTGGACGCCGCCGAACCTCTCGTCCAGTGTCGCCCGCGTGATCCGTTCGGCCTGTTCGTCGGTCCACGGCCGGTCGACCTCGGCGACCAGCCCCAGGACCCCGTCGAGCCCCCGGCCCGCGTCCCACGCCTCCAGCAGCTCCTTGATGCTGGCGAGCGTGTAGCCGCGGTCGAGGAGCCCGGCGATCTGGCGGAGCCGCGCCAGGTGGTGCTCCCCGTAGACATTGGACCGGCCGCGCCGCTCGGGCCGGGGGAGCAGCCCGCGGTCCTGATAGGCGCGGATCGTGCGGACCGTGGCCCCGCTGTGATGGGCCAGAGCCTCGATCCGGTACTCGACCGCCGCCCGTTCCGGCGGCTCCAGCGGTTCCGGCGGCTCCACCGGCTCCGAGGTCCGCTTCCGCTTCGTGGTCACAGGGCGCTCCTTACGAGATGGCGGCGCGGCCGATCGCGCCCGCCGCGGCCCGTGCCGCGGGCGAGGTCGCCAGATATTCGACGGCTCTGCGCAGCGATCCCTCCTGCGAGGGGTGATACGAGCGCCGCAGATAGCGTGGCACGGCGGAGCCGAGCTCCCGCCAACCGGGCAACAAGCCCTTGTCGATGGCCTTGTTGTGCTCGCGCAGCGAATACCGCCGCTGCCGTCCTGCGAGCCGCGGGTCGTGGCGGAGGAGATAGGCGGATCCGTATCCCCAGAGGTAGAAGAGCACGGGAGCGGTGAACGCCATGCCCAGGACCCGGCGGGCGTAGCGCCCGGGGTCGGATCCGCCGCAGTGCTCGTACATGTCGAAGGCCACCGCGCGGTGTTCGACCTCCTCGGCGCCGTGCCAGCGGAGCAGGTCCAGCATCACCGGGTCGGCGGCGGCCCGGTCCAGCCCGTCGGCCTGCAGCACCCAGTTGCCCAGCACGGCGGTGAACTGTTCGATGGCGGCGATCAGCGAGAGCCGGTAGCGCAGCCACTCCCGGTCGGATATCGGCAGGCCCAGCGGGGGCCGCTCGCCGAGCAGCACGTCCAGGAAGAACTCCATCTGCCGGGTGTACGGACGGGTGTCCAGGCCCTGCCGGGCGAGGTGTTCGAGCACATAAGCGTGCTGCACGCTGTGCGTGGCCTCCTGGCCCATGAAGCCCTTGACGTCCTTGAGGAGTTCCTCGTCCCGGACGAGTGGGAGAGCCTCCTTGAACACCTTGACGAACCACCGCTCCCCGGCCGGGAGCAGCAGGTGCAGGACGTTGATGACATGGGTGGCGGTGGGTTCGTCGGGTACCCAGTGCAGCGGTGTCTCGTCCCAGTCGAAGCTGACGCGCCGCGGAGCGATCGTGTAGCTGCTCTGGTGGTCGTGGTCCATCTCTGCTCCTCTGCGGGCTTCCGCTATACCGGCGGGTCGAGCCGCGCGACGGCGCGCAGCAGTCGCGGCGTGAAACGGGACATGAAGTGGGCGGCGTGCGCCTCGGGGGCGACCGGGACGACGGCCTGGTTGCGGAGAACGGCGCGCAGGACGGCGTCGGCGACCTTCTCCGGCGGGTAGTTGCGCTTCGCGTACAGCCTGGTCACCCGGTCCCTGCGGCGCTGCTGCTCCTCCTCCGGGACGCCCGCGAAGCGCGAGGTCCTGGTGATGTTGGTGTTGATCACGCCGGGGCAGATCGCGGTGACGCCGATGCCCTGCCCGGCCAGCTCGGCGCGGAGGCTCTCGCTGAGCATCAGCACGGCCGCCTTGGAGGTGGCGTAGGCCGCGAGGGCCTTGGAGGGCTGGAAGGCCGCGGCGGAAGCGGTGTTGACGATGTGGCCGCCCTGCCCGCGCTCCGCCATCTGCCTGCCGAAGGTCCGGCAGCCGTGGATGACCCCCCACAGATTGACGTCGAGGACCCGTCGCCAATCCTCCGTCGAGGTGTCCATGAAGGATCCGCCCAGGCCGATCCCGGCGTTGTTGACCAGCACGTCCACCACGCCGTACTCGGCGGCGACCTTCGCCGCCAGCTTCTCCATCGCCTGTTCGTCGGCGACGTCGACGCACTCGCCCCACGCCTCGGGGGCGCCGATCAGCCGGGCCATCTCGGCGGTACGGATCGCGCCCTCCGGGTCGCGGTCGACGGCGACGACCCGTGCGCCCGCCTCCGCGAAGGCGAACGCGGTGGCCCGGCCGATGCCGCTGGCCGCGCCGGTCACCAGCACTAGGCGCCCGCCGAACGCCTGCGCGTACGGGCTGTTGTCCACGGCCTCGCCCACTCCCGCGCCGCCCGGCCCGGCAGTGCCCGCCGCGCCCGCTCCGCCCCGCTCGTGGGCCGTCACGAACTCACCGATCCAGGAGGACAGTTGGTCCGGTCGTGTCCGCGGCACCCAGTGCTTGGCGGCCAGCGTGTGCCGCACGAGCCGCGGTGCCCACTCGTCGAGATCGTCGTGGATCCGCACGGACAGGAAGGTGTCACCGGTCGGAGTGATCAGTTGCACCGGCGCATGTGCGTAGGCGTCCGTGCGCGGCCGGCGCAGCCGGGGACGGATGTTGTCGCGGTAGAGCCACGCGCCGTTCGCGGCGTCCCTGCTCAGCGACGACGTCGGATAGGTGTCACTGGGCAGCTTCTCCATGCGCTCCAGCATCTTCGGCCACTGCTTCATCAGCGGCCCCCGCATCATCGCCTCCGGCAGGCCCGGTGTGTGCAGCGCGGACACGTACCAGGACCGGGCTCCCTGGTTGAGCAACTGGGCCACCCTGCGCGGGGTCGGCCGCGACATCCGCTTCCTCGCCCACAGGGCGAGGTGGTCGAGGGCCGGGCCCGAGATGGAAGTGAAGGAGGCGATCCGCCCCTCGGTGCGCCGCACCGTCGCGAACTCCCAGCCCTGCACGGAACCCCAGTCGTGCCCGACCAGGTGCACGGGGGCGTCCGGGCTCACCGCGTCCGCCACCGCCAGGAAGTCGTCCGTGAGCTTCTCCAGGGTGAAGCCGCCCCGCAGCGGCCGGGGCGCGGAGGAACGCCCGCAGCCGCGCACGTCGTACAGCACGACGTGGAAGCGGTCCCGCAGGCGCTCGGCCACCGCCGACCAGACCTCTTTGCTGTCCGGATAGCCGTGCAGCAACACCACCGTGGGGCGCTCGGCGTCCCCCAACTCGGCGACGCACAGCTCGATTCCGCCCGTACGCACCCACCGCTCGCGCGCGCCCTCGAGCCCGGCGCCGTTCCCATTCCCGTTCCGGTTCATGCGGCGATCTCCTCCTGGGTGCGCCGCACGTGCGGCAGGTCGTCGTCGAGCCAGAAGGCGCTCTCCTCGGGGTCCCGGGAGTCGGTGACCACCAGGAGCTCCTCGAACTTCGCGCCCGTGCCCCGGAAGCCGAGGTGGGGTTCGACCGCCCACAGGCCCGGCCGGGGCGGGTGGTCGGAGAAGCGGTGCGGACTCCACAGTGGCGACCAGCCCTCGCGGTGCCCGCGGACGGCGTCGGCGGCGAGCCCCTTCAACGCCTGGGTGCCGAACCCGAACAGATGTGGTGACCAGCGGCGCTGCCGCACCGCGCCCACCTTGTGCGCGATCACCCCGAAGGGATAGGCGCGGTGCCGGTTGGCGTATCCCTGTCGGCCCATGAGCCGGTCCACGTCCTCGTAGATCTCCCGGAGGGTGCGCCGCTCACGGACCTCGCGCAGGATCAGCTCCCGGTGCGCCCGCAGGTCCGTCATCATCCGGTCGTGCAGCGGATGGGGTCCGAGGCAGCCCGAGTAGCCGATGTCGGCCGTGAAACCGCCGTGGACCGGGGCCATGTCGAGGATGAACGGCATCCCCGGCTCCAGCTTCCGGTCCGTCGGGAAGAACTGGAGCGGCACCCGGAAGCCGGCGAAGGCCGTGCGGTCCCCGAACCAGGCGAAGGGCAGGTGGAACCAGTCCCGCACGCCGCGGTCGCGCAGCCAGTCCCGCTGCATCCGCGCCGCCTCGCGCTCGGTCACCCCCGGTCTCAGCTGCGCGGCCACCGCTTCCGCACAGTCGTACGCGAGGCGCTGCACTTCCCGGAACCCCCGCAATTCCGCGGTGAGTTCCCGGGGTGCCGCCGATGTCGCCGCCGATGCCGTCGTCACTCGTCCGTCCCGCCTGCCGGGCCCCCGGACCCGAGGCCGGAGGAGCGTCCGCAACTTGACACTGATGAATGTGACAATGCCCGGCGGCTACGTCAAGACATATGCACGGCCTGTGGATAACTTTCGGTAACCCCGCCTCTCCCTCCCTCGTAGGGGGAGCGTCAGACCCGAGGACTACACACATCCCGTCATCTGGGCTGACGACCGCCGTTCCGCGCGAACCTAGCGTGGAGGGGTGACTGTGATCGCTACCGAAAGCCTCAGCAAGCGGTACCCCCGGGTGACCGCGCTCGACCGGCTCTCCGTCGACATCGCGCCGGGCGTGACCGGCCTGGTGGGTGCCAACGGGGCAGGCAAGTCCACGCTGATCAAGATTCTGCTGGGGCTGTCCCCGGCCACCGAGGGCCGCGCCACCGTGCTCGGTCTCGACGTGGCGACCGAGGGTGGCGCCATCCGCGAGCGGGTCGGCTACATGCCCGAGCACGACTGCCTGCCGCCGGACGTGTCGGCGACCGAATTCGTCGTCCACATGGCGCGGATGTCCGGTCTGCCGGTCACCGCCGCCCGGGAGCGCACCGCCGACACCCTGCGCCACGTCGGCCTCTACGAGGAGCGGTACCGTCCCATCGGCGGCTACTCGACCGGCATGAAGCAGCGGGTGAAGCTGGCGCAGGCACTCGTGCACGACCCGCAACTGGTGCTGCTGGACGAGCCGACCAACGGCCTCGACCCGGTCGGCCGCGACGAGATGCTCGCCCTGATCCGTCGCGTACACACCGACTTCGGCATCTCGGTCCTGGTCACCTCGCACCTTCTCGGCGAACTGGAGCGCACCTGCGACCAGGTCGTCGTCATCGACGGCGGGAAGCTGCTGCGCTCCTCGTCCACGGACGAGTTCACGCAGGCCACCGGCTCCATCGCGGTCGAGGTCACGGACTCCGACACGCACCCGGACGGCACCGGCGCCCTCCTCGGGGCGCTGTCCGCCGCCGGCCTCACCGTCCAGCCCGTGGGCCGCACCGCGGAGTTCGCCGCCGCGGGCTCCGGCCACGTCCTCCTGGTGGACGTCACCGGCGACGGGACGTACGACACGGTGCGCGACGCGGTGGCCGACCTCGGTCTCGGCCTGATCCGCATGGAACAGCGCAGGCACCGCATCGCGGAGGTCTTCCAGACCGCCGACAGCGCACACGAAAGGGGCAGCTCCGATGCCGCCTGAGAGCATCACGGCGCCCGCCCAGGACGTCATCCACAACATCGGTTACCGCAACTACTCCGGAGCCCGCCTCGGGCGCGCCTACGCCCGCCGCTCGCTGTTCTCGCAGAGCCTGCGCGGCGCCTACGGCCTCGGGCGCTCCGCGAAGTCCAAGGTCCTGCCGATGATCCTCTTCGGTGTGATGTGCGTCCCCGCCGCCATCATGGTCGCCGTCACCGTGACGACGAAGATGACCAAGCTGCCCGTGGAGTACACGCGTTACGCGATCATCCTCCAGGCCGTCATCGGCCTCTACCTCGCCGCCCAGGCCCCGCAGTCCGTCTCGCGCGACCTGCGCTTCAAAACGGTGCCGCTGTACTTCTCGCGGCCCATCGAACGCGTCGACTACGTGGTGGCCAAGTTCGCCGCGATGGCCTCGGCCCTGTTCATCCTCACCGCCGCGCCGCTGCTGATCCTCTACGTGGGCGCCCTGCTCGCCAAGCTGGACTTCGCCACGCAGACGAAGGGATTCGCCCAAGGACTGGTGTCCGTGGCCCTGTTGTCGCTCCTCTTCGCCGGAATCGGGCTGGTGGTCGCCGCCGTCACACCGCGCCGCGGCTTCGGCGTCGCCGCCGTCATCGCCGTGCTGACGATCTCCTACGGCGCCGTCACCACCGTCCAGGGCATCGCCCTCGACCGCGACAACACCGGCGCCATCAGCTGGATCGGCCTGTTCTCGCCGGTCACCCTCATCGACGGCGTCCAGACGGCCTTCCTCTCCGCCACGTCCGCCTTCCCCGGCAACCACGGCCCGGACGCCGCGACCGGCGTCGTCTACGTCGCCGTGCTGCTCGCGCTGATCGCCGGGTCGTACGGGCTGCTGATGCGCCGCTACCGAAAGGCCGGACTGTGACCGACCGGCAGTCGCCCACCACCACTCCGCGAAGGAATGGGCCGCGCCCATGACAACCATCACCATCGACAACGTCTCGCGCTGGTTCGGCAACGTGGTCGCCGTCAACGACGTCTCCATGACCATCGGCCCCGGCGTCACCGGCCTCCTCGGGCCCAACGGCGCCGGGAAGTCCACGCTCATCAACATGATGGGCGGCTTCCTCGCCCCCTCCACCGGCACGGTGACCCTCGACGGGCAGGCCGTCTGGCGCAACGAGCAGATCTACCGCCACATCGGCATCGTCCCCGAGCGCGAGGCGATGTACGACTTCCTCACCGGCCTGGAGTTCGTCCGCGCCAACGCCGAACTGCACGGCCTGGGCGCGAAGGAGGCCCGACGGGCGCTCGCCACGGTCGAGATGGAGTACGCGCAGGACCGCAGGATCGACACCTACAGCAAGGGCATGCGCCAGCGGGTGAAGATGGCCTCCGCGCTCGTCCACGAGCCGTCCGTGCTGCTCCTCGACGAACCGTTCAACGGCATGGACCCGCGGCAGCGCATGCAACTGATGGAGCTGCTGCGGACGATGGGGGCGGACGGCCGTACCGTGCTGTTCTCCTCCCACATCCTCGAAGAGGTCGAACAGCTCGCCGCCCACATCGAGGTCGTCGTCGCCGGACGGCACGCCGCCTCCGGCGACTTCCGCAAGATCCGCCGGCTGATGACGGACCGCCCGCACCGCTACCTCGTGCGCTCCAGCGACGACCGGGCCCTGGCCGCCGCGCTCATCGCCGACCCGTCCACCTCGGGCATCGAAGTGGACGTCCAGGAAGGCGCCCTGCGCGTCCAGGCCGTCGACTTCGACCGCTTCACCACCCTGCTGCCGCGCGTCGCCCGCGCGTACGGCATCCGGCTCCTCACGGTCTCGCCCTCCGACGAGTCCCTGGAATCGGTCTTCTCCTACCTCGTAGCGGCCTGAAAGGAGCCCTGACGCCATGTACCACCCGACCGTCGCACGGCTCACCTACCGGGGCCTCCTGGGGCGCCGCCGTGCCGTCATCCTCTTCGCGCTCCCCGCGCTCCTCATCGTCATCTCCGCCGCCATCCGGATGCTGACCGGGGCCGACGACGGCACCGCCGTCAACGTCCTGGGCGGCTTCGCGCTCGCCACCATGGTGCCGCTCATCGGCGTGGTCGCCGGAACGGGCGCGATCGGCCCGGAGATCGACGACGGCTCCGTGGTCTACCTCCTCTCCAAGCCCGTCGCGCGCCACACCGTCATCATCACCAAGCTGATCGTCGCCATCGGCGTCACCGCGGCCTTCTCGGCGGTGCCCACCCTGATCGCGGGCTACCTGCTCAACGGCAACAGCCAGCAGATCGCGGTCGCCTACGCGGTGGCCGCGGCGGTCGCCTCCGTCGCCTACAGCGCGATCTTCCTGCTGCTGGGCACCGTCACCCGGCACGCCGTCGTGGCCGGTCTCGTCTATGCCCTGGTGTGGGAGTCCCTCTTCGGCAGCCTCATCCCGGGCGCCCGCACGCTCAGCGTCCAGCAGTGGTCCCTCGCCCTCGCCCAGAAGATCGGCGCGGACGGCGCGATCTCCTCGGACGTCGGCCTGCCCCTCGGACTCACCCTGCTGGTCGCCGTCACCGTCGCGGCGACCTGGTACGCGAGCCGGAAGCTGCGCACGCTCACGCTCGCCGGGGAGGAGTGAACCCGGAGCGCCGGGTGTAAGGGGCGGTCTCCCCGGAGGCCGCCCCTTACGCATGCCGCCCTTGCACATGGCGCCTCACACGCGGGCGTCCAGCAACACCCGTGCTATCTCCAACTGGTTGGACGCGAGGCTGACCGCCTCGCCGGACTCGGTGTCCTCTATCTCCCACAGGGCGTTCTGGAGCACCCGCCCGAGCGACCACCGTGCGGCGCGCCGCCGGTCCAGACCGACCACTTCGGTCATCAGGTCGAAGCGCCGCAGGACGGCCCGCCGTACGTCACCGGTCGCGGTGACGTCCTCCCAGCGGTCGTGCAGGGCGGGCAGCAGATCGAAGCCGGGGTCGCCCACCAGCGGCTTGGGGTCGATGGCGAGCCAGGGCTCCCGCTCGGAACCCGGCAGCGGCGCCAGCACGTTCGCGTAGTGCAGGTCCCAGTGCAGCAGCCGCCCGTCCGGCACGGGCTCACCGGACACCTCCCGTACGGCCGCGGCGCAGTCGGCCACCAGCCGCCGCTCGGCGGCGTCGGGCACGGCCGGGAGAGCCGCCGGCACCTCCGCGAGCATCGCGCCCGCGATGTCCGTCAGGGTGCGCATCCCGGCCGGCGGGGGAGTCTTCAGCAGCCGGGCGAGCAGTTCGGAGAGCGTCCGCAGCGCGTCCTCCGCGTCCGGCACGGACAGCAGGGAGCGCTCGGCGTCCAGCCGTTCCAGCAGCATCGTGCCGGACCCGGCGTCGTGGTCGAGGAGGGCGACCGCGCCGTCGCCGCCCCAGGCCCGCAGCGCGGCGGGTTCGTCGACGCTCTCGTCGGTCAGCGGCTGGAGCTTGAGGGCCGCCGGGGTGCCGTCCGCGCGGCGTACGGGCAGGACGAGCGCGACCATCCCGTGCGACGCGGGACCGTCGAGCCGCAGATCCCAGCGGTCCAGGAACTCGGCGGCCAGCTCCGGCAGGGCGGCGACCCAGGCGCGGCCCACGTCCCCGTCGAAGGTCGCGTGGAATCCGGCCAGTTCGGCGGGGACGGTGATCCGGGAAGGCACGTACATGGGTGACGCTCTCCTCGCGACGGGTGGGAGGTTCCGGGGAGAACCGCCCTGCCCTCCCAACGTCTCAGATCTTCCGATCGCGCCCCGCGCCGAGCCCGAGTGTCATCAGCCCGGCGCACACCACCAGCAACACCACGATCGGCACGGTCCAGCCGCCGGTCAACTGGTGGACGGCGCCGAGGGCGAACGGACCGACGGCTGCGAGCAGGTAGCCCCAGGTCTGTGCCATGCCCGACAGCCGGGCCGCCGTGTGCGCGTCACGGGTGCGCAGCACCATCATCGTCAGCGCGAGCCCCAGTGTGCCGCCCTGCCCGATGCCGTACAGCGTCGCCCAGAGCCAGGCGCCGCCGACCGGTGCCACGAGCAGTCCGGCCACACCCGCGGTCATCAGGGCCACCACGCCGACCACCAGGGGCCGCTGGGAGCGCATCCGGCCCGCCAGCATCGGCACGACGAACGACCCGACCGCCTGGACCAGGGTGCTGAACGCGAAGACGAGACCGGCCTGCGCCTTGCTCATCCCGTGGTCGGTGAAGATCGTCGGCAGCCAGGCGATGACGACGTACGCGACCAGCGACTGGGAGCCCATGAAGAGGGTGATCTGCCAGGCCAGTGGAGTGCGGGTGAGCTTCGGCGCGTCCGCGGCGGCGGGCCCGGCCGCTGCCGGGGCGCTCCGGCCGCCCGCGGTGGCCTCCTGGGCGGCGCGGCGCGTGATGACGACCTGCGGGAGCCACACGGCCGCCGCGACGGCCGCCAGCACCGCCCAGGAGGCGAGGGAGCCCCGCCAGCCGCCGAGGGCGTCCTCCAGCGGCACGGCGGTGGCGGCGGAGACGGTAGCGCCGAGGATCATGGCGGTCGAGTAGAGCGCGGTCATGCCCGCCGCCCGCTCGGGGAAGTCCCGCTTGATCAGTCCGGGCATCAGCACGTTGAGCAGGGCTATCGCCGTGCCGACGAGCGCGCAGCCGGCGAACAGCGCGACGACCGGCGGTGCGACGCGCAGCAGGATGCCGCCGCACAGCAGGGCGAGCGCGCCGCACAGCACGGCCTCGGTGCCCCACCGGCGGGCCAGTTTCGGCGCGACGATCGAGCCGAGTCCCATGAAGACGAGCGGAATGGTGGTCACCAGGCTGCTCGCGGTCGCCGCCAGGTGGAAGTGGTCCCCGATCTCACCGACCAGGGGCGACACCCCGGCCAGTGCGGCCCGCATGTTGAGCGAGGCCAGGACGATGCCCAGCAGGACGAGCAGCGGATGGGCCCGCAGCCGCCGGGCGGCCGCGGCGGGTGGTGCGAGTTCCCGGGCGACCACGGTTTCTTCCGTGGCCCGTTCCGCGTCGATCTGCGGTGCGTGCGACCTCGTCTCCGACATGGGGGCCTTTCCGATGGGGTTGTGCGTGGGGTGTGCGGGCGTACGGGAGCGGGTGCCCCTGCGGGCCGTACGGGAACAAACCGGATGGCGCTGTTCCGTACGTCAGGGCCGTACGTCAGAGGCCGTACGCCAAGGGCCGTAGGCCGGGGCCGTACGCCAAGGGCGGCGTCAGTCCTCCGCGAGGAGTGATTCCACTGCCTGCTTCGGCCGCTCCAGCAGCGAACGGCAGGCCTGCGCGGCCGCGTCCGGGTCGCCGGACGCGATGGCGGTCAGCAGGGCGTGATGGTCGCCGTGGACGATGCGCGGCATCTCCCGGTCGCCGAGCGCGGTGACCAGCGCCTCGCGCACCGAGCTGCTGAACCAGGAGTACGTGGCGGTCAGCGCGCTGTTGTGGGCGGCCGCCACGACCGCCATGTGGAACTCGATGTCGTGGTCCGCGTAGAGCTCCAGGTTGCCCGAGTCGGGCTGGCCCTCGCCGTCCTCGAACGCCGTCTGCGCCTCCAGCGCCGCCCGCATCCGCTCCAGGTCGGCGGGCTCGTGGCGCAGCGCCGCGAGGCGCGCGGCCTCCGCCTCCAGGGCGATGCGGAGCTCCAGGACGTCCCGGACCCCGGCGCGCTGCACGCCGCGCATGATCTCCGCGGGGTCGGCCATGGAGACGACGAACGTGCCCTCGCCCTGGCGCGAGCGCAGCATCCCGGCGTGTACGAGCACGCGGACGGCCTCGCGGACGGTGTTCCGCCCGACCTGGAGCTGTTCGGCGAGTGCGTGCTCGGTCGGGATGCGCTCGCCGACCTTCCACTCCCCGGCGGCCACCTGTGCGCGCAACTGGTCCACGACGGTGTCCACCAGGGACTGCCGTCCCGCCGCTCGCAGTGCCATGCCGTCGCTCCTCGCCTCTGTTCACCCGGTTGCCCAATCATCCTACAACTGCGAAACCGGTGGGTCCCGGCTACCGTCGAATGGTGAAACGGGACGGTTCCGGCGCCGCCGACCGTTGGGCGGCCGCCTGCGGTCGGCTGGGCGCCGGCGTACGGGCCTGGATCGTGTCGGCCCCCGGCACCCATATCTGGCTGCTCATCATCGGCGTCACCAGCCTGGTGATCGCCGCGGCGAGCCAGGACCTGGAGAACTTCCTCCTCCACCGCAACAGCTCCAACATCCACGAGCTGAACAGGCATCCTCTGCAGTCGCTGCTGATCAGCGGCTTCTGGATCGAGAACCCGTCGTCCTTCGTGCTGTACGCCGTGCTCTTCGAGCTCTTCCACGCCAACGTGGAGCGCTGGATCGGCACATGGCGCTGGCTTCTCACCATCGCCCTCGCGCACGTCGCGGCCACGCTCATCAGCCAGGAAGTCGTCCTGCTGTCGATCGAGAACCACTCGTTGCCACGCTCGATGAAGCACGTTGTCGACATAGGGGTGTCGTACGGGCTGGCCGCCGCGGCCGGGGTGCTGGCGTACCGGGTGCCGCGGCCATGGCGGTGGGCGTACGTGGGGGCGGTGGGGCTCTTCTTCGCCGTGCCGTTCGCCGCCGGTGCGACGTACACCGACCTCGGGCATGCGATTTCGGTGGCGATCGGGTTGGGGTGCTGGCCGCTGACGCGGGGGCGGGGGACGTGGGTCGTTCCTCGGGTACGGGACCTTTTCGCCGACCGGGGGGTCTGACGGGCGGGGCTCCGCCCCGGACACCGCAACACGGCTTCGCCGCGTTGTCCTCAAACGCCGGACGGGCTGAAATCCGCGGACCGTGGCAGCGAACCTGCGGGACCGGCCCGCAGGCCCAAGGCCACGGTCCGCAAAATCAGCCCGTCCGGCGATTGAGGACGCGGCCGCAGGCGGCAACGGCCCGCAGCCGAGAACGCGCCCCGCAGCCGGAAAAGCGGCTCACCCCCGTCAGGGGAAAAGGCGCTCCAGGACGACCGCGATGCCGTCGTCCTCGTTGGAGGCGGTGATCTCGTCGGCGACAGCCTTGAGTTCGGGGTGGGCATTGGCCATGGCTACGCCATGGGCGGCCCAGCCGAACATCGGCACGTCGTTCGGCATGTCGCCGAAGGCGATCGTGTCGGCGGCCTTCATGCCCAGGCGGCGGGCCGCCAGGGAGAGGCCGGTGGCCTTGCTCAGGCCGAGGGGGAGCAGTTCGACGATGCCCGCGCCCGCCATCGTCACGCCCACCAGGTCACCGGCGACCGCCCGCGCGACCTCCGCCAGGCCGTCGTCGCCCAGCCCCGGGTGCTGGAGATAGAGCTTGTTGAGGGGCGCGGCCCACAGCTCGGCGGGGTCCGTGATCGGGATCGCCGGGAGCGGGCCCTCCTGGATGCGGTAGCCGGGGCCGATCAGCACCTCGCCGTCCATGCCGTCACGGCTGGCGGCGAGGTACAGCGGACCGACCTCCGCCTCGATCTTGGCGAGCGCCAGACCGGCGAGCTGCCGGTCCAGCGTCACGGACGTCAGCAGCCTGTGCTCGCCCGCGTGGTAGACCTGCGCACCCTGGCCGCACACCGCCAGGCCCTGGTAGTCCAGGGCGTCCAGGATGTGCTTCGTCCACGGGACCGAGCGCCCGGTGACGATGATGTGCGAGGCGCCCGCGGCCGTCACCCGGCGGAGCGCCGCACGCGTGCGCTCCGAGACGGTGTCGTCGGAGCGCAACAGCGTGCCGTCGAGATCGGTCGCGATCAGACGGAAGGGCAGCTCGCTCGTGTCGGTCACCGGGCGACCGGCTCCAGGACCTCACGGCCGCCCAGGTACGGGCGGAGGACCTCGGGCACGCGCACGGAGCCGTCGGCCTGCTGGTGGTTCTCCAGGAGCGCCACGATCGTGCGCGGGACGGCACACAGCGTGCCGTTGAGCGTCGCCAGCGGGCGGACGTTCTTGCCCTCGCGGACGCGCACCGACAGACGGCGGGACTGGAACTCGTCACAGTTCGACGTCGAGGTCAGCTCGCGGTACTTGCCCTGCGTCGGGATCCAGGCCTCGCAGTCGAACTTGCGCGAGGCGGAGGAGCCCAGGTCGCCCGTGGCCACGTCGATCACCTGGTAGGGCAGCTCGAGGCTGTTCAGCCACTGCTTCTCCCACTCCAGCAGGCGCGCGTGCTCCGCCTCGGAGTCCTCCGGCGCGATGTACGAGAACATCTCGACCTTGTCGAACTGGTGCACGCGGAAGATGCCGCGGGTGTCCTTGCCGTACGTGCCGGCCTCGCGGCGGAAGCACGGCGAGAAGCCCGCGTAACGCAGCGGGAGCTGCGACGCGTCCAGGATCTCGTCCATGTGGTACGCCGCGAGCGGCACCTCGGAGGTGCCCACCAGGTAGAAGTCGTCCTTCTCCAGGTGGTAGACGTCCTGCGCGGCCTGGCCGAGGAAGCCGGTGCCCTCCATGGCGCGCGGCTTGACCAGCGCGGGCGTGAGCATCGGCGTGAAACCGGCCGCCGTGGCCTGCGCGATGGCGGCGTTGACCAGGGCGAGCTCCAGCAGCGCGCCGACGCCCGTCAGGTAGTAGAAGCGGGAGCCGGACACCTTGGCGCCGCGCTCGACGTCGATGGCGCCGAGCGCCTGGCCGAGCTCCAGGTGGTCCTTGGGCTCGAAGCCCTCGGCGGCGAAGTCGCGCGGGGTGCCGACGGTCTCCAGGACGACGAAGTCGTCCTCGCCGCCGCGCGGCACGTCCGGGTGGACCAGGTTGCCGATCTGCAGCAGCAGGCGCTGCGCCTCGGCGGCGGCCTCGTCCTGCTCGGCGTCGGCGGCCTTGACGGCGGCGGACAGTTCGCCGGCCTTCTTCAGCAGCCCGGCCTTCTCGTCACCGGTGGCCTTGGGGATGAGCTTGCCGAGCGCCTTCTGCTCGGAGCGGAGTTCGTCGAAGCGGACGCTGGACGACCTGCGCCGTTCGTCGGCGGAGAGCAGCGCGTCGACGACGTCGACGTCCTCTCCACGGGCGCGCTGGGAGGCGCGCACACGGTCGGGGTCCTCACGAAGCAGGCGAAGGTCAATCACCCCACCAGGCTACCGTTGCGGGCGCGATCACTCGACGCGATATTCCTCTTCGTTATGATTTGCCCCATTTTGGTGGGAGTGGAAAAGGCTGTGAATAACCGGGCGTGCGTCAGCGTCGGGAAATTCCAGCGCTTTTCGCGAAATGGGGCATAGGGGCGTCGCGGTACGGTGATCCGCCTTGCGGGGGGCGGGAGTTGACGGAGTTGTTGTCCACAGGACTCAGACCCTCCGTTTTCTTTGTCCACAGGCTGTGTGTGAAATCTGTGGACGCCGGAATCGAACATTCCAGCCGGGTCTGTCCTATGTCGTGGATTGCTTGACCAAACCCTCGCCTAGTCGCTCATTCGGGTGATAATGGCTCGCCCTCAAGGGGCGTTCGACGCGATTCGCCTGATCGGCGAGGGTGTCGTGCACACTCCGGGTGAACCTTGGTGCTGTGGATGGCGGCCCTGTAGTTAGAGCGATTTGTCGACCTTGACCGATTTCCTGGGCCCTTTCGGTGCCTCAATCTGTCGACTTATCCCCAGACGGGGAGAGGCCTGTGGATAACTCTGTGGATCACTCCGCGGTCCCGCCGTCCGCGCAGCGCGCCAGCCACTCCGCCGCCGCCAGGAACTCGCTGTCCGAGGTCCCCGGCCGCAGGGGCATCGCCTCCGTCGCGCCCGCCCTGGGGTACGAGCCCAGGAACCGCACCTTCTGGGAGGTCCGCTTGAGGCCCATCAGGGCCTCGCCGATACGGCGGTCGGTGATGTGGCCCTCGCAGTCCACCGAGAAGCAGTAGCGGCCCATGCCCTCGCCCGTCGGCCGGGACTCGATCCGCATCAGGTTCACCCCGCGCGCCGCGAACTCCTGGAGCATCTCCAGCAGTGCGCCCGGATGGTCGTCGCGGATCCAGACGACCAGCGACGTCCGGTCCGCCCCGGTGCGCGCCGAGGGGCGGGCCGGACGGCCCGCCAGGACGAACCGGGTCTGCGCGTTCTTCGCGTCGTGGATGTCCTTGACCAGCGGCTCCAACCCGTACGTCGCCGCCGCGAACTCCCCCGCGAACGCCGCGTCGTAGCGGCCCTCCTGTACCAGCCGCGCGCCGTCCGCGTTGGACGCGGAGGACTCCCACTGGGCATCCGGCAGGTGCTCGGCGAGCCACTTGCGCACCTGCGGCTGGGCGACGGGGTGGCCGGTCACGGTCTTGATGTCGGAGAGATTCGTGCCGGGGCGCACGAGCAGCGCGAAGGCGATCCGGAGCAGCACCTCGCGGTAGATCATCAGCGGGCTGCCGGTGGCCAGTTCGTCGAGGGTCGCGGTCACCCCGCCCTCGACGGAGTTCTCGATCGGCACGAGGGCGGCCGCGGCCTCCCCGTTCCGCACGGCGTCCAGCGCGGCCGGCACGGAGACCATGGGCACGAGCTCGCGCGTGGCCGCCTCCGGCAGCGTGCGCAGGGCGGCCTCGGTGAAGGTGCCCTCGGGTCCGAGATAGGTGTAGCGACTGGCCGACATCACGCTTTTCGCTCCTCGAGGTGGGGGTTCGGGGCGGGCTCCGCCACACTACCCAGGTCCGTGCGGGTGCCCCTTGGGCCGTCCCAAAGGGCACCCCACGGCGACGGTCACCCCTCCAGCAACTTCTGTCCCACGTACTCGCCTTCCGCGCAGCCGCCCGGGACGGCGAAGAGGGCGCTCGACTCATGACGGAGGAAGCGCGAGAGACCGTCACCCCGGTCGAGCTTCCGCTGCACCGGGACGAACCCCCTGCGCGGGTCCGCCTGCCAGGCGATGAACAGCAGGCCCGCGTCCGGCGCGCCGTCGTCCAGGAAGCCGTCGTGGTACGAGAACGCCCGCCGCAGCATCGCCGCGCCCCGGTTGGACTCCGGTGCCGCGACCCGGACATGCGCGTCCCCGGCGATGGCGAGGGAGCCGTCCTCGCCCACCTTGTCCAGGTCCACGGGCGTCGTCTCCGTGCCGCCCGACAGGGGGGCGCCGTCCGACTTGCGCCGTCCGATCACCCTCTCCTGCCGTTCCAGCGACAGGTGGTCCCAGCTGTCGAGCAGCATGCGGATGCGCCGCACGACCGCGTACGAACCGCCCGCCATCCAGTCACCCGAGTCGTCCGGCACGAACACCCGGGCGTCGAATTCGGGGTCCGTCGGCTTCGGGTTGTTCGTGCCGTCGATCTGGCCCATCAGATTGCGGTCGGTCATCGGCTTGCGGGTGGCGCCGGGCGTCCGGTTGAAGCCGTTCATCTGCCAGCGCAGCCGGGCCGCGTCCCCGGCCTGCTTCTGGAGCAGCCGGAGCGCGTGGAAGGCGACGAGGGGGTCGTCGGAACCTATCTGCACCCACAGGTCGCCGTCGCCGCGCTTGGCGTCGAGCGCGTCCGCGGTGAACGCGGGCAGCGGCTCCAGCGCGGCGGGGCGCTTGTCCGCCAGCCCGGTCCGGTCGAAGAAGGTGCGGCCGAAGCCGAAGGTGACGGTCAGCGAGGACGGGCCCGCGTCGAGCGCGATGCCCGTGTCGTCGCCCTTCGGCGCGTCACCCGTCGTCAGTTCCGCGGCCGTCGCCGACCAGCGCCGCAGCAGTGCCGCCGCGGCCTTGCGGTCGGCCCCCGGCGCGAGGTCGAAGGCGAGCAGGTGACCGCACGCCTGGGCGGGGTCGGCGATGCCCGCCTGATGTTTCCCGTGAAACGGTACGGCCGTGGAGCCGACCCCGGTGAGCGGCGTCTGCTTCTCGCGGGCGGCCTCGGCGGCGAACGCGCCGCCCGCGCCGCCCACGACGAGGCCGGCCGCTCCGGCGGCACCGGCGGTCCCGAGGAGCCGTCTACGGCTCATCCCGTGCATTTCGGTCTGTTCAGCCATCAGTTGATCTTCACGTTTCCGATCTCCGTGATCTGGTCGATGTCGGAGGTCCGTACGGTCAGGGTGAGCTGCCACTCGCCGGCCATGGGGAGCTGGAGGCCGGTGGCCCGCCAGCGGCCGGTGGCGGTGTGCTGGAGCGGGGCGCGCAGCGGGCCGATCTTCTTCCGCGTCTCGGTGAGCGACACGTCCAGCTCCGCCACGTCAACGGCCCGGCCCGCGGGGTCGGTCACGGTGACGTCGAGAGTGTTGTCGCCGGAACGCGCGGGGTCGATCCGGACGGCGGCCTTGCCG
This sequence comes from Streptomyces sp. NPDC002537, assembly GCF_053594975.1. NCBI lineage: Bacteria > Bacillati > Actinomycetota > Actinomycetes > Kitasatosporales > Streptomycetaceae > Streptomyces > Streptomyces sp. NPDC002537. The sequence continues at coordinate 69,598 of NZ_JBSFWT010000008.1, read as the reverse complement.
CGCCCGTTCGCACCACCGGTGTCGAAGGGGATCGTGACCTCGGCGGGCCCCGCGGTGGCTGGGGCGGTGGTGCGGGCCCCGCCCGCCGCCTCCTTCTGCTCGGTCACCGCACGGCCCGGCTGGGTGCCGGTGAGCAGCGTGGTGACGGCGAGCAGGACGACGGCGACGCCGGTCTCGGCGAGGACGGAACGCCGAAGTCCGCTGCGGCTCCCGTCCGCGTCGCGCTGCCGCTTCCCGGCCGCCTTGACGAGCGCGGCCTGCTGCCGGGCGAGCTGGGCGGCGCGCTCGGGGGAGGGCACGTCGCCGCTCTTCGCCGCGGCGGCCTTGGGCTGCTTCGGCCCCGTACGGTCCTTCGTCGCGTCCGTACGGGCCCTCTTCGGTTCCGTACGGCCCTTCCCGGGCTCCGTGCGGTCGGTGAGCCGTTCCGTCCAGCGTCGCGAGACGTACGCGATGCCGACCAGGACGGCCACCAGTCCGGCCTTGAGCAGCAGCAGGCGTCCGTACTCCGTGCCCGTGAGCGCGCCCCACGAGCCGACCTGCCGCCAGGACTGGTAGAGCCCGGTCGCCACCAGGGCGCACACCGAGGTGAACGCGATCCGGGAGAAGCGCCGCACGGCCGCGCGGGGGACCGGCTCGCCGTTCCACAGCGTGGCCAGCAGCGCGGCCAGGCCGCCCAGCCAGGCCGCGACGCCCAACAGGTGCAGGACGTCGACCGGCATCGCGAGCCACGACTGCAGCCCGGCGGAAGCGTGTTCGGCCATCGCCCAGGTCGCCGCCAGCCCGATCGCGACGACGGTGCCGCCGATCGCGAGCCCGTACGCGACGTCCCGGCGCTCGCCGGCCGTCCGGCCGTCGTCCTCGCGGGCGTACGAGCCGAAGAGCACGGCCAGGAAGACGGCCGCGGCGCTCAGCAGGAGCAGCCGCGACAGCAGCGCGGCCCCCGGTTTGGTGGCCAGCACGTCGCCGATCAGCGAGAGCTGCAGGACGGAGCCGGGCCCCTTGCCGGTCGTATAGGCGCCGCGCAGCAGTATCAGCGCGGCCGTGGAGACGAAGAGCGCGATCCAGCCGCCGACCGCGATCCGCTGCACGGACCGCGAGGCGCGGCACACCCCGGCGAACAGACAGCCGCCGACGAGCAGGATGAATCCGGCGTACGCCGCGTAGCGCCCCATGCCGTAGAGCGTGTCCACGGTCGGGTCTATCTCGGCGGTCGCCACTTTCGCCGCCGTCCTGGACGGGGCGCCGATGGAGAAGGTGAAGGCCCCCGCCACCGGGTGGCTGTCCGCCGAGACGGCCTGCCAGGCCACGGTGTACGTGCCGTTGCCGAGCCCGGAGCGCAGGCCCACGGCCGCGGTGGCGGACTTGCCGCCCACGTGCGCGGGCCTGCCCTCGTCGACGCGTACCCCCTGCGGGTCGAGGACCCGCAGGGAGTCGGCGTTCAGCAGCACACCTTCGGAGAAGGTGAGTTCGACCTGCCGGGGCGCGGCCGGGACCACCGACCCGTCGGCCGGGTCGGTGGCGGTCAGCGCGGCGTGCGCCGACGCGGTGCCCGCGCCGGGGCCGAGCGCGCAGAGCAGCGCGGCGAGCAGCATGCCGAGGAGGGCCGGCAGCCGCCCGGTGGTCGGGGTCCTCATCGCACGTCAGTCCTGGGGACGGAACGTGGTGGACTCGACCGGCACCTGGATCTTCACCGCGCCGGCCTCGGCGAAGTGCAGCGTGAACTCGATCTTCTCGCCCACCTGGGGCTTGTGGTCGAGCTTGCCGAGCATCAGGTGGGTGCCGCCGCGGGCGAGCTTCAGCTCGCCGTTCGCGGGCACCTCCAGCTTGCCCGCGTGCTTCATCTGCGAGCCCTCGGTGGTGTGCATGGTGATGTCACCGGAGAGCGGGCTGGTGACCGAGGTGAGCTGGTCGGCCTTGCCGCCGTCGTTCTTGACGGTGAGGTACGCGGCTGCCATGTCGGTCATCGCGGGCTGCGGCAGGTAGGCGCCGCTGACGGACAGGTCGGACTTGTCCGAGGCCAGGGCGTCCTTCTCGGACTGGCAGCCGGTGATCAGCAGCAGGCCCCCGGCGAGCAGGAGCGGCATGGCGGCGGCGGTGGCGGCGGTCTTCTTGCGCATCACGGGTTCTCCCCCTTGACGATCTTCGGGAGATCCTTGGCGTACTGGGCTGCGGTGGTTTCTGCGGTGTAGATCCAGTGGGCTCCGTCGTCCTTCGGCGAGAAGCCGATGACCTCGGCGCCGTGGCTGACGGTGACGGAGCCGTCCTTCTCCTTCTTCGCCTTCTCGACCAGGATGCCGAGCGGCTTGGCGGCCGCCTGGATGGTGTCGAAGTCGCCGGTCAGGCCGACGATGTCCTGGCCGCCCTGGGCGTCGAGCCACTCGCGCATCCGCTTGGGGGTGTCGCGCTCGGGGTCGGTGGTGACGAAGACGATCTTCAGGTTGTCCCGGTCGGCCTTGGGCAGCTTCTTCGCCGCGGCGGCCATGTCGGAGACGACGGTCGAGCAGACGTCCGGGCAGTAGGTGTAGCCGAAGTAGAGCAGGACGGGGTGGCCCTTGGTCTCGTTGACCAGCTCGTACTTCTTCTCGGACGTGTCCGTGAGGACGAGGTCCGGCTTGGCCTTCGGGGCGTCCAGGGTGATCGCGGCCTTCTTGGGGGCCGCGGAGACGTCGGCGACGGGCTTGTCGCTGTCGTCGCCCGAACCACCGCCACAGGCGGTGAGGGTGAGCGCGGCGGCTATCGCCAGCGCCGCACCCAGGGTTTTGGTGCGCATGGAGCTTTTCTCCAGGGGGTCGGTAGGTTTCCGGTCCTGCATGCGTACGGTTCGCGTGGCTCGGGCCGTCGCGTGCGCGGCGGCCCGAGCGGTCCGGCTCAGGCGGAGCGGCGGCGTCCGGCGAGCACGCCGAAGGCGACGCCCGCGATGCCGACGACGATGCCGACGCCGCCGAGGACACGGGCCGTGGTGTCGGAGGAACCGTTGTCGTCCTTCTCCGCCGAGGCCTCCGGCTTGGCGGCCTTGTCGTCGTCGGAGGCCTTCTGCGCGCCCTTGCCGGCGGCAGCGGCCTTGTCGACGAGCTTCAGCGTCGGCGCCGGGTGCGCGGCCTCCTCGCCGTTCGGCTTGGACGGGTCGATCCAGCGGACGACCTCGTCGTCGGAGTAGGTCTGGAGCGCCTTGAAGACCAGCTCGTCGGTGTCCGTGGGCAGCTGGCCGACAGACAGCGGGAACTGCTGGAACTGGCCCGGCTCGATCTTGCCGCCGCTCCAGGTGACCTTGGTGACGGCCTCGTCGACCGTCCCGTCGTCCGTCTTCACCGGCTTGTCGAGCTTGGACTTCTCGACCTTGATGTCCCAGCCCGGCACGGGCTGCGGCATCACCGAGGCGAGCGGGTGCTTGGGGTCGAGGCTGAGCTCCAGCTTCACCGTCGAGGCGTTGTCCTTCTCGTTCGGCACCTTGAGGGCGATGGTGCTGTAGCCGCCCTTCTCGGCGGTGCCGGGCTGCACGCTGACGTGGGCGAAGGCGGGTCCGGCGAGCAGCAGGACACCACCGGCGGTGAGGCCGGCGAGGACGGGGAGGCGGCGCGGCCGAGCGGTCTTGGCGTTCATGAGGACACTCCACAGGCAGGAGGGGACGAAAGGGGTGTACGGCGCGCGTGCGGCGACAACACGACCGCCCACCTGTCCGAAATGCCGGAATTTTCAAACGACATGGGGATGCCGTCACGATGCCGGAAGTGCCGGAGCGGGTACCGGACATGCCGGAACCACAGGAGTGCGTCGCTTCGTCAGGCCGCGAGGGCGAAGCGCGGCGGTCCCCGCCTGATCACGAAGTGCTGGAGCACCGGCTCCGACGCCGGTCGCTCGTCCTCGCCGTACGCCCTCCGGACGGGCGCGACGGGCTGTACGCCGGTCCGGTCGCACAGCGCGCGAACGAGCGTGAAGGCAGCGCGCAACGCCCGTACGAGCGCCGCTTCCGCGACCCCGCGCGCCGACCGCTCCGACAGCCCGACCACGCGCCACAGCGCCACTTCACCGCGCCGCAGCAGCCAGCCCAGGGCCAGTGCCGCGAGCAGGTGCCCGAGCAGCATCGGCAGCGAGGGCAGCAGCGCGTCCAGCGGCGAACTCGCCGCCGCGGGCACCGGCGCGGGCATCTGCATGGGGTGGACGGACGGGTCGAGCCCGGCGTCCGTGATGACGCGGCGCGCCTCGGCGGCCGACGCCGGGTGCGGCTGGTTGCAGATCAGCCGCGCCGCGAAGGTGATCAACCGGCCGTCGGAGCCCGCCTGTCGCGGCGTCGTCCCGGCGCTCTGCTGACCGAGCCCGAAGAGCGTGTGGAGCGCGAGCTGCCCGGCGGCCAGTACGGCCGCGATGCCCGGCAGCGAGCGTTCCCGCCCCGCCAGCGGCACGACCGCGGCGAACACACCCGCGAAACCCGCGCACAGCGTCCACAGCGGAACGCTCGCGCAGGAGGCCAGCACATGCCCGCCCGCGGACAGCAGAACACAGACCGCGGTGAACACCGCGGCCCGGAACAGTCGCAGATCGGCGCCGGCGCGCGCGACGGGGTGAGGCATGGCTGCGTCATCATCCCATCGGACTTACTCCTTCCCTACGGCAGGGGGCGCTCAGAGGGGGCGCACAGGCGCACGGCGGTGCCGAGGTTATACATCGATGCACCCGCCGGGCGCGTCGGCCGAATGAGCGGTCTCACACTTCCCACAGGCTTACGGGTCGGCGGCGCTGGCTATACGTATCGGTATATCGAGCCGCGGCCAGGAGGCTGAGCATGAGCATTTGGTGGTCACTCCATCTGCGGCGCGAGGCCGCGAGTGTTCCGCTCGCCCGGCGGCTGCTGGTCGGCACGATGGACACCGCCGGAGTCGACCCCGAGATCTCCTACGACCTGTCGGTCGCCCTCAGCGAGGCGTGCGCCAACGCGGTCGAGCACGGCGGCGATGCCTCCACCGGCTATCTGGTGACGGCGTTCATCGACGGCGACACCTGCCGTATCGAGGTCACCGATTCCGGTCCGGGTTTCCCCGAACAGCCCCGCCGCCACGACCGCCGCCGCCCCGGCGCGCCCCGCGCGAGCAGGCAGCAGCCCACGGCCCCTCCCCATGACGAACATGGCAGGGGCCTCTTCCTGATCGAGTCGCTGACCGACCACGTCCGGGTCCACAACCGTCCGGGCAGGCAGGGCGCCGTCGTCAGCTTCGACAAGATCCTCAAGTGGCGGGAGGACGCGGCGCTGCTCCGGGCGTCGTAAGCGTCCCCGGCAGCCCCCGTAGTCCCCCGTGACTCCCGGAAGTTCCCTGAGTTCCCCGAGTTCCCCGTAGTTCTCCGAGATCGGCCCAGGGGTGGGCCCGTGCCCGTGTGGGTCTCATCCGCGGGCGACGGCAGGTATTTCCTCATAGCGTGGCAATACCGGCATTTCACTCGCCTCAGGAGAGCTCCATGCCCACACCCGTCCCCCTGCCCAAGCGCACGCTCAAGGACAAGGTCGTCGTCATCGGCGGCGCCTCCAGGAACCTCGGCGGCCTCATCGCCAAGGAGGCGGCCGCGGACGGTGCCCACGTCGTCGTCCACTACAACAGTCCGTCCTCGAAGGAGGGGGCCGAGAAGACCGCCGGGGAGGTCAAGGCCCTGGGCGGCGAGGCGGTGGTGCACGAGGCCGACCTGACCAAGGTGTCCGAGGTCGAGGGGCTCTTCGACGTGGCCGTCGCCGCGTTCGGCAAGGTCGACTGCATGGTGAACACCGCCGGCATGGTGATCAAGAAGCCGATGACCGAGGTCACGGAGGAGGAGTACGACCGGATGTTCGCCGTCAACTCCAAGGCGGCGTACTTCATGATGCGCGAGGCGGCCAGGCGGATCGAGGACGGCGGGAAGATCGTCACCGTCGTGACCTCGCTGCTCGCCGCGTACACCGGCCTGTACTCGGTGTACGCGGGCAGCAAGGCGCCCGTCGAGCACTTCACGCGGGCGCTCTCCAAGGAACTCTTCGGCCGGAACATCTCCGTCAACAACATCGCGCCCGGCCCGATGGACACCGGCTTCTTCTACCCGGCGGAGACGGAGGACTCCATCGCCTTCCACAAGTCCTCGTCGATGAACGGCGAGCTGACGAAGATCGAGGACATCGTCCCGTACGTGAGGTTCCTGCTCACCGACGGCTGGTGGCTCAACGGCCAGACCCTCTTCGTCAACGGCGGGTACACGACGCGCTGACGGGCCGGGCGAAGGCCCGGCCCGTCAGCGCGTGGACTCCGTGTGTCAGACGGCCTTCAGGCCCGCCATCCACGTCTCGACGTCCGCCGAGGTGCGCGGCAGCGCCGCGGACAGGTTCCGGTTGCCGTCCTCCGTGACGAGGATGTCGTCCTCGATCCGGACGCCGATGCCCCGGTACTCCTCCGGCACGGTCGTGTCGTCCGCCTGGAAGTAGAGACCGGGCTCGACGGTCAGCACCATGCCCGGCTCCAGGACGCCGTCCACGTACGCCTCGGTGCGCGCGACGGCGCAGTCGTGCACGTCCATCCCGAGCATGTGGCCCGTGCCGTGCAGCGACCAGCGGCGCTGGAGGCCGAGCTCCAGGACGCGCGAGACCGGACCCTCGAGCAGGCCCCACTCGACGAGCTTCTCGGCGAGCACGCGCTGGGCGGCGTCGTGGAAGTCGCGGAACTTCGCCCCCGGCCTGACCGCCGCGATGCCGGCCTCCTGGGCCTCGTACACGGCGTCGTAGACCTTGCGCTGGAGCGCGGTGTACGTGCCGTTGATCGGCAGCGTGCGGGTGACGTCAGCGGTGTAGAGGGTGTGGGTCTCCACACCGGCGTCCAGGAGCAGCAGTTCGCCGGAGCGGACCGGGCCGTCGTTGCGCACCCAGTGGAGCGTGGTGGCGTGCGGACCGGCGGCGCAGATCGAGCCGTAGCCGATGTCGTTGCCCTCGACGCGGGCGCGGAGGAAGAACGTTCCCTCGATGTAGCGCTCCGAGGTGGCCTCGGCCTTGTCGAGGACCTTCACGACGTCCTCGAAGCCGCGGGCGGTGGAGTCGACGGCCTTCTGCAGCTCGCCGATCTCGAACGCGTCCTTCACGAGGCGCTGCTCGCTGATGAAGACGCGCAGCTCCTCGTCCCGCTCGGCGGTGACCTTGTCGGTGAGGGCCGCCTCGATGCCCGCGTCGTGGCCGCGGACCGCGCGGACGGGGCCGGTGGCCGCGCCCAGCGCGTCGGCGAGCTCGCGCACGTCCTTGCAGGGCAGGCCGTACAGCGTCGCCGCCTCGGTGAGGCTGTGGCGGCGGCCGACCCACAGCTCGCCCATGCCGTCGAGCCAGAACTCGCCGTTCTCGCGGTTCGAGCGGGGCAGCAGGTAGAGGGTGGCCTCGTGGCCCTCGGCGCCGGTGGGCTCCAGGACGAGCACGCTGTCCTGGGTCTGGTCGCCGGTGAGGTACGCGTACTCGGTGGACGCCCGGAAGCTGTACTCGGTGTCGTTGGAGCGGGTCTTCAGGTTGCCCGCGGGGATCACCAGGCGGTCGCCGGGGAAGCGCGCGGAGAGCGCGGCGCGGCGGCGGGCGGTGTCCGGGGCCTGGGCGATGGGCTGCAGGTCGTGCAGCTCGGTGTCGGCCCAGCCGGACTTCATGTTCTCGGCGAGTTCGTCGGAGACGGCGGGGTACAGACCGTTCTTCCGCTGCTTGATGGGCTCGTCACCTTCGGGATTCTCGGGCGCGGGCTGCTGCTCGGTCACTGCTCTCCTCCTCGGACTGGGCCGTCTCCATCGTATGTGCGAGGAAAAAACAAGGAGAAGCGGTCGGGAAGCCCGCGAACCAGAGGTTTGAACGGAGACGGGCGCAGAAGGCCGATCGCGTACGGCGGACGGCTACCGGCCGGGCAGGGTCATTCGAAGTGCGCGGCAAGGAGGACGACGTCCTCGCCGCTGTCGCTCCCGGCGGCGTCCTCGTCGCCGCCGGAGGGCAGCAGGGTCCGCAGGATGTGGTCGACGACGGTCTCGGGGTCGCGCAGCGCGGCCCGCGGCACACCCGCGGCGGCCTTGTGCAGCCGGGCGAACGCCCGGTCCATCGGGACGCCGGTGCGGTGCAGCAGCCCGTCGCTGTAGAGGAGCAGCGTCTCCCCGGGGCCGGGGGTGATCTCCACGCTGGGTGCCTCCCAGCAGGCGAGCATGCCGAGCGGCGCGGACAGGGAGGTCTCCACGTACTCGGCGCGGCGTTCGCCGACGATCAGGGGCGGGCAGTGCCCGGCACCGGCCAGCACGACCTTGCCGCCCCGGCCGCCCGCGCCCGTGGACGGCTCGCAGTAGGCGAAGAGCGCGGTGGCGGTGCGCGCGGGCTCGGTCAGCCGCAGCAGCAGTTCGAGGTCGGAGAGGACGGCGACCGGATCCTCGCCCTCCATCACGGCGTACGCCCGCAGGGAGGCCCGCAGCCGGCCCATCGCCGCGACGGCGCCGGGCCCGGAACCCGTCACTCCGCCCACTGCCAGGCCGAGCGCGCCCTCGGGCAGCGGCAGCGCGTCGTACCAGTCGCCGCCGCCGTGGGGGCCCGACCGGTGGCGCACGGCGAGCCGGACCCCCGGGATGCGGGGCAGCCTGCGCGGGAGCAGCTCCTCGCGCAGGGTGGCCACGGCGGCGCGGGCCTCGGCGAGTTCGAGGTGGCGGGCGAGGTGCTCGGTGGCGTAGTCGCGGTAGAGGCCGACGAGATGCTGCTGCCGCTCGCTGGGCTCGGCGGGCTCGTCGTAGAGCCATACGGCCGCGCCGATGCGCCCGGCGGCCTCGGACTCCAGCGGTACGGCGTAGCTGGCGCCGTACCCGAGGCGGGCCGCGACCTCGCGGTGGCGGGGGGTGAGCTCCTCGTCCGCGGAGATGTCGGGGTGGGCGACGCCCGCGCGGTTCCCGGCGGGCGGGAGGTCGTCGAAGAGGCGGCCGTACGAGGCGGGGTCGGGCCGGCCGGCCGGCTCCTGCGGGTCGGCCTGCCGGTGGGGCGCGGGGGCCTCGTGCGGGATGGTCTCGATGTGCCCGAGGTCGGCGTGGCCCAGGCCGAGCCCGATGGTGGTGGGGCGGTCGCGGCCGGGCCCGTGGGCGGGCTGGAGGGTGACCAGCCCACGGCGGGCGCCGACGAGTGAGGAACCGGCGCTCAGCACCTCGTGCAGCGCCGCGTCGAGGGTCCCGGTCCGCGCGAGCCGCTCGGTGAGTTCCTGGAGGGTGGTGAGGTCGGAGATCCAGCCCGCGAGGCGGTCCTGCACGAGGGCGTTGGGCGCCGGGACCGGGGCGCCGCCCGGGGCGTCCGGGTCACAGGGGCCGGCGGAGCCGGGGGCGCCGGGCGGTTCGGGAGGAGCGGCGGAGGCGAGGTCGGCGGAAGGGGCGGTGGACTCGGGTGGCGGAGTGTGCGAGGGCGCGGGGAGCGGAGGGTTGATTCCGGCCACTTTCGGCAGGTGGGGCGTCGTCATGGCCGTCTGCCCGGTGCGGACCGCGCGGGGATGTGGGGGGCAGGGGTCCGGAACGGCTCGCGCAGCATCTCGCCGAAACCTCTTGACCTGCTGGTTGGCCTGTGCTTTTTCGTCAATAGCATCGCAAACCCCCTGTCGTGTTGCGTGCTATCAGTGCTCCACATGTACACGCCCGGGTAAGCCGATGTCCAGCATCGAGCCGGTGGGATTGGTGGTGTCTATGGGGTTTCAAAGTTGGCCGGAAAATGGTCCCGAGGACATGGATTTGAGGTCGACTGGCGTTGCTCGACAGCGCGTCATATCCACCCCGGTGGGTACGTACTCGGAGGAGGGCAGGGGCAGTTGGGGCCGCCCCGGGAACCCCGCGGCGGGCCCGAGCGTCTACATCCGCGAGGCCGCGCCCGCCCCCGAGGGCGTGGGGCAACCCGTGTCGCAGGACGAGGGGTGCAGCGGCTCGGCACAAAGCGCCATAGGCGCGCCACCCCCCGCCAGGTTTCACGCTCCACCCGTGACGTGATGCGCTGCGTTGCACATGCAGTGACTTTTGATCCACGTGGTGTGCCGGCCTCGAAAGAGCCACGGCGTGTTGAGCAGCGCGCGATGTCGGGCCCGTAGTGCCATGGAGTTCAGACGCAGTCCGACGCAGTGCCATCGCAATGCCACGCAGTCCGCACGGCCCACGCAGTCCCGGCAGTTCTGTGCAGTGCCACGCAAGTCCAGCGAGTTCACGCAGTTCAGGAAAGTTCCACCCAGTGCGATCAGACCCCTGCCCTCCGGCAGGGGCCCCGACTTCGGCGTTTACGGAAAGGAACGAGCGCTCATGCGCGAGATCCTCGGAAGGCGACGCAAGCTCTCGCTTCGGCGAGGCGGCCGGTCCGCGGTGGTCACCGCGGCCCTGGCCTATGCCACGGAGTGGCAGTGGCCCGTGCTCCCCGGCGTGGGGCTGCGGGCCGGCGGCGGCCGCGAGCGCGAATGCGCCTGCCCGCACCCCGACTGCGCCGCTCCCGGCGCCCACCCGTTCGACCCCGGTCTGCTGGCGGCGACCACGGACGCCCGGATGGTCCGCTGGTGGTGGACCAACCGTCCCGACGCACCCGTCGTGCTCGCCACGGGCGGCCGCGCGCCCTGCGCGGTGAGCCTGCCCGCCGTGGCGGCCGCGCGCTCCCTGGCGGCCTTCGACCGCGCGGGCGTGCGCCTCGGGCCCGTGGTCGCCACACCCACGCGCTGGGCGCTGCTGGTCGCGCCCTACTCCCTGGAGGTCCTCGGCGAGCTGCTGCACAGCCAGGACTGGGTGCCCGGTTCGCTGCGCTTCCACGGTGAGGGCGGCTACGTGGCCCTGCCGCCGTCGTCCACGGGGGCGGGCAGGGTGCGCTGGGAGCGGGCGCCGCAGCCCGCCGTCCCGGCCCGTACGGCGCGCGGGGACCGGGAGCGCGCGAAGACGTCCGCCCGGCCGTGGCTGCCGGACATCGCCACTGTGGTCGACGTCCTCGTCGCGGAGAGCGCGGGCACGTCCGGGGGCGGCAGCAAGCTCGCGTACTGACGCGGGACACGGGGTCGCGGCCGTACGGGCCGCAGGCGCCCCCTTCGAGGGGCGGCCGGTCAACGGGGAAGCATGAGAGCGCGTACGGACGGGAGACGCACGCGCTCTCACTCTTACGGGTGTAAGCCGCTCCGAGAACGGCGGTAACCGCCGCGCGGCCGCCCGGAGGGCGCCGTCCTGCCCGCTATGTTCGGGTGAGGGCCTGCGCCGGATGATGCCGGGCGCCGTCGGCCCGGCGGGGTATCGGGAACCGTCCCCGCATCTTCAGCGTTTCGCGGCGAGTTGCAGGTGGTCCTTATGGAGCGTCCGTCCGGTGTGCCCGGAGAGCCCAGTGCGTCTCAGCAGCGAGCGGCGAATCTTCGGATGGTCGCGCTCGCGAGCGTGGCCGCCCTGGCCGTGGTGCTGCCGCTGGCGGCGGCCACGGCGGGCCCCGCCACCAGGACGGAGAAGTCCCCGCGCGGTACCGGCCGGGCCACCGGCGCCCTCGGCGGCGGGACGCGGGGCGCGGGGGCACGGACGTCGGTGCCGCTCGCCGAGGCGGGGAACGCCTCCGGGGACACGTCCTCCGCCGAACCGTCCGCCACTCTCGACGGACTCGGAACTTCCGGTTCCGGTCGTGTCGGCGGGAGCGGTGTGCGGGACTCCGCGCGCTGCGGTCCTGAACTCGCCGCACCCGAAGGCGTGGAGGCGCAGACGTGCGTCCTGCGGCAGGGGGCGGACACCTGGGCGCGCACGTACTTCCGCAATGCCACAGGCGGCCCGCTGGCGGCCGTGCTCACGCTCATGGACCCCGACGGCCGGACGGTCGAAGTGCACTGCCGGATGGGCCCCTCGGACGATCCCGACGGGTGCGAGACGCCGCACGGGCGGACCGGGCGCGACCAGCGGGCTCTCGACGCGTACTCGGCGGTGGCGGAGATCGCCTCGGCGGACGGGAAGCTGTTGCTCCGGTCCGGCAGCAACTCGCCGGGGGACCAGGCGGATTAGCCGCCGCTCGCGGGCGGCGGCGCCGGGCGCGAACGCGGGCATGGAAACGCCCGGTCGCTGGCGACGGGGGATGCACCAGCGACCGGGCTCCTAGAACGGTAACAAGAGATCGGCCGTTCGCAAATTCGATCGTGGATTTCCGGACGCGTATTTCCGGCCTGACAGCGGGAGTTGTGACAGGAGTCACGCAAATGGCGCCGTCAGAGGCCCGGAATCATCCCCTCCGCACCCTGCGCCGTGGACCGTGCCGGTTCCGGGGGGACCGATGTGTCGACCGGCGTGTGGACGGACGGGCGGAGGGGAGCGCAGCCGGATGACGGACGGGGGCGCAGACCGATTGCATGCGTCGGCCGGAGGGGCGCACAGGGGCGCACGGCAAGGGGGCGGGCAGGGGAGCGCTCCCCTGCTCGCCCCCTTGTCCACTCCCGGGCGGCGGTCCGGTCAGTTGAGCGTGACCTGGCGGCTGGTGAGGCCGCCGCGTGCCCGACGCTCGTCGGCCGTCAGCGGCGTCCCGTCCGCGAGGGCGGCGGCGAGCCGCTCGGCGAAGGCCGCGGCGGGCTTCTCGATGTCCTCCGCGCGCATCGCGCTCGGCAGGTCCCACACCGGGACGGTCAGCCCGTGCGCCCGGAACGAGCCCACCAGGCGGGTCCCTTCGCCGAGAGAGGCCGCGCCCGCGACGTACAGCCGGGCCAGGGCGTCCAGCAGCTTCTCCTCCGGGTGGGTCATGACCCAGCGCAGGTGGTTCTTCTCCGGCGTCTCGCACCAGTACGCGGCGTCGACGCCGGACAGCCGGACCGTCGGGATGGCGGCGGCGTTGGCCCGGTCCAGGGAGGCGGCGACCTCGCCGGTCGCGTTCTCGGCGTTCTCCACCCAGAACTCGAAGCCCGTGTGGACGGCCGGCTCGAACGGGCCCTCCGGGGCCAGCAGGTCCTGCAGGCGCGGCCCGTCGGTGCCGACGCGCTCGGCGGCGACGGGGCTGCCCGGCTCGGCCTCCAGGGCGCGCTGGAGCGTGTGGGCCAGGTCGCGGCTGAGGTCACCGGAGGCGGTGTCGTTCTGGAGCCCCAGCAGCACGGCGCCGTTGTCGCGGCGCAGGGCCGGCCAGGCCATGGGCAGCACGGTGGCCAGCGTCACGGACGGCACGCCCTCGGGCAGCCCGTCCTTGAGGGTGAGCTCCACGGTGGCCGCGGGCACGAGCTCGCGGAGCGCGACCCAGTCGGCCTCGCTCGGCAGCCCCTCGAAAGGCCGCTGCACGAGCTCGGCCACCGAGTGCGCGGCCTCCCGGCCGTGGCACGCCTTGTAACGCCGCCCCGACTGGCACGGGCAGGGCTCACGGGCGCCGACGACGGGAATCGGGCCGTCGACGGCCTGCGGCGTGGCGGCCTTGGTCTGGGGTCGGCGCTTCTTGGCCATGGCGTGCGGTTCTCCCGTTGGGGTGCGGAATGTGTGCGGTGAGCCTAGTCCTTGCCGGACGGGCCTGGGCGGAGGACGTCACACCGGGTTACACGGGTGCGGCCGCCTTACGGCCTGCGGCCGCGTCCTCGATCGCCGACGGGCTGGATTTGTTGCCCGGACGGCAAGTGGGCGCACCGCGGGTCGCGGTCAGCGGCTGCGCCGGCTCGTGCTCGCGGCCCTCCGGGCAGGCCGCAGTGGCTGTAACGAGCCGCGAGATCCAGCCCGTCCGGCGTTTGAGGACACCGCGCGGAGCGCGGTTCGGGGCGGGGCTGGGGGGAAGGAAGGGGCGGACGGGCCCCGGAGGGAAAGCCGTATGTCGACTGTCGACGGCAGTCGTGAGGGTGCGGCCAGTGGTGATGGGGTGCCGCGAACCACGGACGCTTCGCGTCCGTACCGCAGGGCGCACCAGCCGTACCGGGCGCGCTCGGAACAGCGCCCCCAAGGGTCGGCGAACGCAACGTTCTACGCGCGTTGCATCGTCGTTATGTCAGCTCGTCGATATCCGTGAACGCCATGTCGGGCGCCAGCTCGATCCGCGTGCTGAAGCTGTCACGCGCCGAGAGGGTGGCCCATACGGTCACTTCGTCGCAGGCGTCCCGTACGCCCCAGTCCTGGGAGAGGGCGCTGATGATGTTCAGGCCGCGGCCCCCGCGTGCGGTCACCGAAGGTGTGGCCGGAAGTGGCCGGGTCGGGCCGCCCCCGTCCGTGACCTCGACCGTGAGCCGACCGTGCTTGTCCACTCTCCAGGCGGCGCGTATCCCCCCGTCAGCCTCCCCGTCTCTGTCGCCGTTCGCCGGGCTCAGCGGGCGTCCGTGCCGGTACGCGTTGCTGAGCAGCTCCGAAAGAATCAGTACGGCGTCGTCGATGACCGAATCCGCCACCCCGCTGATGCGCAGATCCTCACGCATCCGGTGTCTTGCCTGGCCCACACCGGTTGGACCATGGGGTACGGCCATGATCGACGACGTGGGCACCTCCTGTGCCACCACCAACGCCACCCCCGAGACCTCCTTTGCCCCACGTCAGGGGATGGATGCCCCAATGGACTGGACCGGAAACCGGCCATCCCGGAGACGGTGAGGCACTCATATCCGTCGAACACGCACCGAACGCGCCGGTGCACTCCATGTAATGGCGCTACGGGCGCCGGAGCTGCGAGAGCACCTGTTTGGGGCGATTGGTGATGACCGCGTCGACTCCGACCCGGGCGCACAGTTCGACGTCGACGGGGTCGTTCACCGTCCAGACGTGCACCTGGTGTCCGGCGCGGTGCACCCGTGCCACGTAGCCGGGGTCCTTCCGCACGATCCGGATGCTCGGACCGGCGATCCGCACGCCCGGAGGCAGGCGTCCGTCGCGGTAGCGGGGGGAGAGGAACTGCATCAGGTAGACGGTCGGGATGGCGGGCGAGGCCGCCTGCACGCGGTGGAGGGAGCGGGCCGAGAAGCTCATCACCCGCACCCGGGAGGGCTCGTCGGCGGGCGGCTCGGCGAGGCCGAAGCGCTTGAGCAGGTCGAGCAGTCTCGCCTCGACCTGGCCCGCCCAGCGGGTCGGGTGCTTGGTCTCGATGGCCAGCTCGACCCGGCGGCCCGCGTCGGCGACGAGTTCGAGGAGCCGCTCCAGGGTGAGGACGGAGGTGGCGTCGGTGTCGGGCTCCTCCTCGTCGGTGGCCTTGCCCTTCCAGGAGCCGAAGTCGAGGGCCGCGAGGTCGGCCAGTTCGAGGGAGGAGACGGCACCGCGTCCGTTGGAGGTGCGGTTGACGCGGCGGTCGTGGACGCAGACCAGGTGGCCGTCGGCCGTGAGCCGTACGTCGCACTCCAGCGCGTCGGCGCCGTCCTCGATCGCTTTGCGGTAGGCGGACAGCGTGTGTTCCGGAGCATCCTCGGAGGCTCCGCGGTGGGCGACGACGGCGAGCGGGTGGCGCTCGGGGCGAAGGTCCCGGGCCGGGTGCGCATAGGTCACCGCGTTATGGTGCCACCGCCTGGCACAATCGCGCATGCGCGCTCTTCGTCCGGTCTGCCCTGAAATAAAGGGCGATCGGTGTGCGCACAGGCTCCGCTTACGGTGGTCTGACGTGCCATGGGAAAAGCTGGTATCAGGCACGCTTCATGGCACGGGCGCGTTGCGCGGCACCGGTATGCGGGCGTAGCCCTGGCCATGACCCCGCGTCGCGCATGACACTGATGTGCACCTGACGATGCACGTGATGAGGAGAGAGCTGTGAGCACCGAGAACGAGGGCGCCGCCGTTCCGCCTGCGCCCGGCCCGGGTATGGCGTCGCAGGCGCCGGCAGCAGAGCCGGAGCGCCCCGTTCCAGCCGTACCGAGCGCTCCGCCCGCGCAGGGCGAGGTGTCGGACGCGGCTCCCGCCGCTCCGGCGTCGGCCCCCGCTCCGGCTCCGGCTCCGGTCGAGGCACCGGCCGCCGCTCCCGCCGAGACGGCGCAGTTTCCGTCCGTCGGCGCGGGGGAGGCGCCCGCGGCCGCTCCCGGGACCCCCGCGGCTCCCGCCGTCCCCGAAGCGCCCGCCGCGCCTCCGCAGCAGGCCGCCGCGTACGCGCAGGCCGGTATGCCGGGTGCCGCGCCGGGGCAGCCGGGGGCGCAGGGCGGCTGGTACGGCGCCGGGCCCGGTCCGCAGCCGTACGGTGGCGGGCCGATGGGGCCCGTCGGTCCGACCGGCGTGGGCGGCTCATGGGGGGCGCCCACGCCGTACCCCCCGGCCCGCAAGCGCGCGGGGGGGCTCGTCGCGGCCGTCGTGGCCGCGGCGCTCGTCGCGGGTGGCATCGGCGGCGGCATCGGCTACTGGGCGGCCGACAGCAACAGCGACGGGTCGACGACCGTCTCCTCCACCGGTGACCCGAAGGTGGAGAGCCGCACGCCCGGTTCCGTGGCGGACATCGCGAGCAAGGCGCTGCCGAGCGTCGTCACCATCGAGGCGCAGAGCGGTGGCGGCGAGGGCGGTACGGGCACCGGCTTCGTCTACGACAAGCAGGGCCACATCCTGACCAACAACCACGTCGTCGCGTCGGCGGCCCAGGGCGGCGGCAAGCTCACGGCCACGTTCTCCAACGGCAAGCAGTACGACGCCGAGGTGGTCGGCCGCGCGCAGGGTTACGACGTGGCCGTCATCAAGCTGAAGGACCCGTCGGGCGCCACCCTCAACCCCATCCCGCTGGGCGACTCCGACAAGACGGCCGTCGGTGACGCGACCATCGCGATCGGCGCGCCCTTCGGCCTGTCCGGCACGGTCACCACGGGCATCGTGAGCGCCAAGAAGCGTCCGGTGGCCTCCAGCGACGGCGGCGGCAGCGGCAACGCCTCGTACATGAGCGCCCTGCAGACCGACGCTTCGATCAACCCGGGCAACTCCGGCGGCCCGCTGCTCAACGCGCAGGGCGCGGTCATCGGCATCAACTCCGCCATCCAGTCCGCCAACAACGGCGGTGGCTTCGGCGGCCAGGGCGGCCAGGCGGGCAGCATCGGCCTCGGCTTCGCGATCCCCATCAAGCAGGCCAAGAACGTCGCCGACCAGCTGATCAAGACCGGCAAGCCGATCTACCCCGTCATCTCCGCCACGCTGAACACACGGGAGAGCGGCAACGGCGCCAAGATCGCCTCCAGCGGCGACAGCAGCACGCCCGCCGTCGCCCCCGGAGGCCCGGCCGACAAGGCCGGGCTGAAGGCCGGCGACGTCATCACCAAGCTGGACGACACCGCGATCGACAGCGGCGCCACCCTGATCAGCGAGATCTGGACGCACCGTCCCGGCGACAAGGTCACGGTCACCTACACCCGCGACGGCAAGCAGGCGACCACGGAGATCACCCTGGGCCAGCGCGAGGGCGACCGCAGCTGAAACCCGGCTCCCCATATGGCAAATGGGCAGACGGCAGGCTGTCCCTGCATCGCTCCGGGTGGGCGGTGCAGGGACAGCCTGCCGAGCGGCCTAGGGGACGGTCTTGAACCGTAGTGGCGGCAACGTCACCGTGGGGTCGAATCCCACAGTCTCCGCCAGTGCTGCGTTGATGCAGGTCAAAAGGGGTGTCCCGGGATGGGGCACCCCTTTCGCGTGGGGGCGCGCCTCACCTCGTACCGCCTGCTTCCCAGGTCTGACCGGCGCGTGCGGACCAAGGTTCCGGGTGGTCGTGTGTCCGCTCGCAGCCTCTAGCACACCGTTCTCGGCTCACCAGGTACTGCCGAGGGCGGGTCCATGATCTACCTACGCTGGCGGTTCTTGAGTTTCCTGGTCGGACTGGCCCAACCCCTGGCCGCTGTCCTCGCCTTCGGCTTTCTCGTCGGCAGCAGCGGCGACGTCAGTGGCCTGCTCCTCACGTCCCTTCAGCAGCCCCTTGAGCTTGTCCAACACGCTCATTGCGGTCTCCTTGTAGCGATCGGGTGAACTTCGCCCCTCCCCAGAAAAGCGGTCCGGCACGCGACTTTCCTGCCCAGATACCCCAAACGGGGGACGTCTCCCGAAGGCTTCCAAGGCTATTCCGGCCGTGGCATGTTCGCATCGGGCCCGATGCGAATGCGCGAGAACAGACTCTGCCCGACGGCTCGGGCGACTGACCTGTACGTGGACGCGTCAACAACACCGGCCACCTGTCCCGGAGGAATGGGGGGCGGCTCGTCGTACCAGCAACGCAAAAGCTCCCCTCTGGCCGTATCGGGACGGTCGGAGAGGAGCTGTGCGAGTCGGTGTTCAGGAGGCGGCGTTGAGGGCCTGGTCGATGAGTTCGTTGGCTTTCTGCTGGATGCCTCGGATGATCTTTGCGTAGAAGCGGTACAGGACGGCGATGCTGTGGCCCGCTCGTCGGGCCACTTCGGCTGGTTCGACTCCGGCTTTGAGCCAGAGGGAGATTCCGGCGTGGCGGAGGGCGTACGGCACGTCGGCCAGGGGGGTCTTCAACTCCTCTGGGGTGAGGACCTTTTCGCGGGCGGTCTGCCACAGTTCGCAGTATTCGGTGGAGCGGACCCAACCGCCGCGTGCGGCGCGGAAGATTCGGCCGTCGGGGGCGACGCCGTACGTCTTGATGTGCGTGCGGACCATCATTGGGCCCTCGGGAACTCCCGGTGGGCGAGCAGGCTGTTCAGAGTTTCTGTACTTGTTCAAGGCGGTCCGCTGGCGCGGCCCGCGCGCTGGCGGCCCGTGGCCGCCGCCCGCTCCTGTCTCCGCCCCGCTCAGCGGCGCCCCCCGGCCGCTCAGCGCGCCACCTTCCGACGCGACGAACCGCCCAGCGAGCCCCACCGTCAGGACCACGCCCCCAACCGTCCGGTGCTGCCGGAGCCCCGCGGTGGCGCGACCTTGTTGGCGGAGGTTCGAACATCCATAGCGTGGTACCTGTCCGCGACGGCTGAGGGAGGCACACGTGGCGGGTGATCGTCAGAGCGCGGGCGCGTCGTGGCTGGCTGGTGGGGGTGACCGTCTCTTGGGGTGGCCGGCCAGGGGCGCCGTCGGGGAAGAGGGCGCTTACCAGCCAGGGCACCGCCTCTGTACCGTTCAGCGTACGAGCATGACGCGGACCGGACGGAGTCACGATGCCTTGCCTTCGAACCCAAAAGAACCGTCGGCACGTGCCCGCAGCGGCGGAGCAGGGGGTGCGCTGATGCTGGAGGAAGCCGAGGAAATCGGCCGCCGTGTACGCCGTGCCCGCCTTCGTCTGGGTATGCCGCAAGCCGACCTCGCCGCCGCCCTGGGCAAGTCGCAGGGGTGGGTTTCGAAGATGGAGCGGGGCCAGATTGAGCTTGACCGCGTGGGACTGCTGAACCAGGTCGCATCCGAACTGCACTTGCACCCGAACGACCTGATAAGGCGCCCGTACACGAGCTCACCGTCCGAGAACCAGTGGCAGGTCGCGGCGTCGTCGATCCTGCGGGAGCTCCGCCGGTACGACCTGGCGCCGGTGTTCGAGGGAACCCCGCGTTCCTCGGGTGAGCTGTGGCAGGACATGAAGCGGCTGCACCGGTTGCGGGACGCGGCGGCAAACGTCGCCATCCTGCGGTGCCTGCCGGATCTGTTGCGCGAGGCTCGTGCGCTCGCCGAGGTCTCCACCGGCCACGAGCGGGAGGAAGCGTTCGCCGTCTACGCCGTGTGCTGCAAGTTCGCCCACACGGCCGCTCACGCCATGGGGCACCCGGAACTCGTCGCTATGGCGTGCGAACGCGCTTCGTGGTCAGCCCAGTTGTCCGGAGACCCGCTCATGCCCGCCGTCGCGGACTGGATGCGGGTGTGGGACATGTGGGCGACCGCGGACTGGGACGACGCCTTGGCTCTGTCGGACAAGGCGCTACGCAGCGTCCAGAGCGAGTACGACCGAGGCGACGCCTTGGCTCTCCGGGTGTGGGGCTCGCTGCAATTGCGGGCTGCCGTGTCGGCTTCCAGGGCGCAGAAGGTGCAGGAGACCGAGGACCGCATCCAGCATGCCCGCGCAGCCGGCGACCGTGTGGCCGAGCGCCGGAGCATGCCCGTCTACGACCGGCACTCGCTGACGTTCTCCGCCGGGAACGTGGAGATCCATTCCATCAGCGTCGCACTTGAGCTGGGCGACCAGACGAAGGCCCTGACCATAAACCGGCGTGCCGACGTCGTCGCCCTGGCAGCCTTGCCCAACTCCCGCAAGGGCCACCACCACATGGACGTCGCACGCGCGTGGCTGTGGGACGGCAACCGCGACAAGGCGCTGGCCGAGCTGGAGAAGGCCGAGCGCATCGCACCCCAGCTCATCCGCAACCACCCGATTGCCCGCGCCACACTCCGGAAGATCGTCTATGCCGAGCGGGCCGGCACTCGCGAGCGGCTGCGAAGGATGTCCGACCGCTTCCACCTGGACGGATAGAGGTCGTATTCCTCCGGCTCATATTCGGACCCCGGGGAGTCCCTACCTTCCCGGGGCATGAGCGGACGACGCACCGAGCAAGACACGGCCAGGCGTCGCGCGTTACATGACGCGACCCCCGGCTGGAAGCCTCAACTCGGCGATCTTGCCTATGACATCAAGCGCTGGAAGCGCGGTGTTGTCGTGGGCATCCCTGACGGAATCGCCTGCCTGACGTACCACCTGCGGCCCCCGGAGGGCGGCGACGAATGGTCGGCCGCCGCCGACGGTTCCACTCTCCGCCCTGTCTGCACGATCACCCACGTCACCCCAGCGGGCGAGGTCTCGTACGACGCCCGAGCGAGGCAGGGCGCTGTTCCGATCCTCCTGCACCACGAGGACGGCACCACCGAGGAATCGACCTTCGTCGTCACGCTGGATGAACTTGCCACCCATGTGGCCCAGTTGGCGCGGCTGGTGCGGGACCGAGAGGGGGCGAGCACCCCGTGAGACACCGGAAACTCCCCGCGGTCATGGACCCCCTGGGCGCGGCCCTGGCCTGGATCTGGGCACTCGGCACCGTCGGCACGCTCGCCGTCCTCGGCTTGGAAGT
The DNA here is from genome assembly GCF_053594975.1 of Streptomyces sp. NPDC002537. Taxonomy (NCBI): domain Bacteria; kingdom Bacillati; phylum Actinomycetota; class Actinomycetes; order Kitasatosporales; family Streptomycetaceae; genus Streptomyces; species Streptomyces sp. NPDC002537. The sequence continues at coordinate 48,752 of NZ_JBSFWT010000008.1, read as the reverse complement.
GGCGAACGACCAGGGCCACCACGCCGTGACGTCCATCGAGGCACCGGACCAGGCACCGACCTTCTGAGCCTCACCTCAGCCGGCCTCCGGACGTCGAAGGCCCGGAGGTCGGCGCGTCGAACACACATCACCAGTGAAACGGAGACTTCCGTGGAACACAGCACGCCCAACCCCTTGTCCGAGTTCAGCGACAAGACCGTTGCCGTCACGGGCGGCGGCGGGCTGATCGGCAGCCGCATCGCGGTGCAACTGCGCGAGGCCGGAGCCCGCGTGATCGTCGTCGGAAAACTCGACGCCTACCCGCCCGAGGTCTACTCGGACCTGTTCGGCATCGACACTCGCCACCCCGACACCGTGGTCGGCGACGTATCCGACCGGGCTCTGATGCGGCACGTCATCGGCCAGTCGGATTACGTCATCCACGCCGCCGCGATGGCGGACGTCGCCGCCTGCACCCGAGACCCCCGCGCGGCCCTCAAAGCAAACGTCCATGGCACACAGGTGGTGCTGGAGGAAGCCGCACGCGCGGACCGGATCAAGCGATTGTGCTTCACCTCGTCCGCGAGCGTCTACGGCAACGGCCGGATGTTGCAGCAAGGGGAGCCCGTCCAGTTCAACGAGGACGACGCCCCGGCGCCGCTGTCGGTCTATGGCAACACGAAGCTGTGGGGTGAGCACCAGGTGAAGATCACGCTCGGGCCCCTGGAAGTGCCGTACGTGGTCGTCCGGTACTTCAGCGTCTACGGCGAGCCGCAGACCGTGAAGGAGAACTCCCACTCGTGGGTGGTCGCATGGCTCGCCATGCGCGCCAGCCTCGGTCTGCCGCTGGAACTCAACGGCGGGGGCGCCAGGTCCGCGACTTCGTCCACGTCGAGGACATCGCCGAAGGCACGATCCGGGCCCTGATCGCCCCGGATGCCGCCGGACAGGTGCTGAACATCGGCACCGGGCGGCCGACGAGCATCCGCAGCATCGCCGACCGCGTCCTGACGCACTACCCCGACGCCACGGTGATCGAGCGTCCCTTGCCCGCGGGCGACCCCATGGGCGGCTACGCGGACGGGTACCGCATGCGGCGTGCCCTCTGCTGGAAGCCGGGCATCACGGTCGAGGAGGGCGTGGACCGCTACGTGAAGTGGATCAACGAGACGCCGGAAGCCACGCCGGGGTGGATGCGGAAGCTTGCCGCCGCATCCAGTCTCCGGGCGGTCTGAGCCCGGCTAGATGATCGGCGGGCGGCCCAGCCTGGTCATGCGCCACACCGTGGCCCACTTGATCGGCTGGCGCCGCCCGCACGGCGTTCGGAGCCCTTCCGCGAAGCCGCCCGCCCACGCCCTGAGTCCACCCAGGGAACGGCTCCGGGCGAGCGTGAGCAGGGCCCACACCCCGAGGTAGACCGGGGCGAGGACGGCGGGCAGATGGCGCCTGGCGAGCCACACACGGTTGCGCGCGACCATCCGGTGGTAGACCGCGTGGCGGGTCGGCAGGGTGCGCGGGTGCTGGAGCACGAGCGCCGGTTCGTAGAGCACCTTCCATCCGGCGTCCAGGGCCCGCCAGGCGAGGTCCGTCTCCTCGTGGGCGTAGAAGAACTCCTCCGGCCACCCGCCGATCTCCTCCAGCATCGGCACCGACAGGGCGTGCCCACCGCCGAGGAACGTGGTTACCAGCCCGCCCCGCAACGGGTCCGAGGCCCGAAGCCGCGGGACGTGCCGACGCTGGGTGTGTCCTGTCTCGTCGGCGATCCGGAAGCTGACGATGCCGAGACGACTGTCCTGCTCGTAGAGCGCTTGGAGGTGGCCGAAGACGTCGGGGCTGATCAGTAGGCCGTCGTCGTCCAGGTCCACGACCAGGTCCACGTCCCCGGCGTCTTGCAGGACCCGCAGGGCCACGTTCCGCCCGCCGGAGACGCCCAGGTTTTCCGGCAGCTCCACCCCGGTCACGCCGTCCGGCAGTGGGGGCAGCGGAGAGCCGTTGCCGATGACCACGACCTGGGTGGGCGCGGCGTCCTGCTTGGCAACCGAGTCCAGGAGCGCGCGCAGCTCTTCGGGCCGGTTCCCCATCGTCAAGATGGCGACCCCTACGCGTGGGTGACGCACGGCTGAACGCTCCCTCCTCCGCCCGGTGGTTCCGCGATGCTAGCGGCTTCCAGAACCACAGCCGGGCGGGGGACACGTTGATCAGCCAGGAGCCGAAGGGCACAGCAGCCGTCATCACCAACGGGAGGGGTGACTACCTGCTGCACCTGCGGGACAACATCCCCGGGATCTGTGATCCGGGTGCCTGGTCCCTCTTGGGCGGCGGCCGTGACAGCGACGAGGAGAGCCCGGCGGACGCCGTCGCTCGGGAGCTGGAGGAAGAAGCCGGTCTCGTCGTGCCGGACCTCCGCCCGTATGCCGTGGTCCCCGTGCGTGAGCCGGACGGTGTCGACGGGCGGATCACGGTGTTCGTCGGGCACTGGGATGGTGACGCGGGAGAGCTCGCCCTCACGGAAGGCGTGATGCTGCATTGGTTCCCCGCCGCGATGCTGTCCCGGCTGGTCATGGCGCCGTGGGCCCGAGCCGTGATCGAACAGCACGTGCGGGAGACAGCGGGGGCGTAACGCGGCTGCACGGCCCGCTTTCCGGAGTCCGCGGACCAGGCGCGGACCAGACCTCCGTTCGAGAGCGGCAGACGGTAGGCTGTAGCCCGCTCCGCCGCAGGTAGGGCGGGGCAGGGGAGAGTTGCCCGAGCGGCCTAAGGGAACGGTCTTGAAAACCGTAGTGGCGGCAACGTCACCGTGGGTTCGAATCCCACAGTCTCCGCCAGTGCTGCGTTAGTGCAGGTCAGAAGAGGTGTCCCGGGATGGGGCACCTCTTTCGCGTTGGGGGCGTGTCTCACCTCGTACCGCCTGTTTCCCAGGTCGAACCGGCGCGTGCGGACCAGGCGCGGACCAAGGTCCGGGCGGTCATGTGCCCTGAGCCGTCACATCTGACGGTGGCCGAACTGCCCACGTGACCGGGCCGCCCACCCTCAGCCGAACACCACGCTCTCCTGATAGGGCTGAGCCCAGCAAAGGTGCTCCTGGTTCGCATGGCTGGATGTGGCCCTACGCGACCGCCCCTGACACACCATACGGTTATCGCTCGTACGCCGACCGTATTCGCTGCATGTGGGAGGGGTTCTTCGTGGCCACCAGCATTCGTTACGGCGCGCTCGATATCGCCGTCACCTCGCATTTCGGCACACTGTGGACGGACGCAGGAAGCGGGGCAAAGGAGAACTTCTCCGCGCACGCCCCCCAGATGGAGTACGCCGACTGGATGGGTGGCTGGACGGTTCTGGCACACGTCGCGCGGCCTGATCACAGCAGCCTGACCGGCAAGTTTGCCGTCGTCGTCGCTCGCGGTGTCAACCCCGCCGACGAGCTGCTGAAGCCCCCCGTCCGTTTCGAGCGGATCTGGACGGACCGGGGCAGCGGCGCCAAGGCGAACGGGGCCGTGTGGCGTCCGATCCCGCCGGACGGCTATGTGGCCCTGGGCGATGTGTGGACCGGGTACTGGGACGCGCCCAAGCTCGGCAGCTTCGTGTGCGTGCGCAAGGGTGCCGTGGGCGGACGCAGCTACGTCCGGGAGGGCGAGATCGGTGCGCGGATCTGGCACGACAGGGGCAGCGGCGCCAAGGACGGCAACTGCGGCGTGTGGTCGGTCGTTCCCCCCGCCTACCCGCTGGACAGCACCGAGCGCCTGCTGCTGGACGTCGGTGGCTTCGTCGCGCGGGGCGACTCCTGGGACAGGCCCAACCGCACCGTGTACGTCCTCGACCTGCCGGCGGTGGTACTCAAGCAGAACCCCGCTCCCGCCCCTCGGCAGACCTCCCACGCCTTCCCCGACCCCAGGGAAACCCCGAAGGTCATGGACCGGCAGGTGACAGTGCCGTGCACGGTGGTGTCCGACCCGGGCAAGACACCCGGCTGGCAGACGGCGAACTCGCCCTTCTACACCATGGAACGGCGCACCAGCTACTTCGCGCAGATGCACAACGACAACTCCAACGGCGGTCAACCTCAGGAACCGACCCAGTCGGTGACCACCGGCGTCACCGAGTCCAAGAGCAAGGAGTTCTCGTCCAAGACCGGCGTCACCGTCACCGCGAAGGTCGGCATCGAGGTCAAGGGGCTCTCGGCCGGTGTGGAGACGAGCGTGACCCGGGAACTCGGTTACAGCACACGCACCGAGGTGAGCGTCATGCAGCAGCAGAACTTCACCTGGACCCTGCGCACGGCCCCGAGGACCTCGGCCGTGGCCTGGTCGCCCCGGCACGAGATCCGGGCCGTGCGCCGCGACGGAGACGTCGTCGGTCAAGCCGCACTGGTCTTTGACGTCGAATCGCGCACCTACACCCAGTACCCACCGGTCGCCGCTGCCGAAAAGGGCGCGGTCAGCGACACCACCGCAACGGATGTCGAACCCTTCGGCACGGTCGAATCGAACCTCCCCGAGGACCTGACCTCGATCATCCTTCCCTGACCGCCACCGACAAGCGGCCGACACCGGTCCGGGAACCGGTCCACGCCTCCTGGGTCTTCAGCCCGACAGGCATCCGATCGCATGAACCCCGACCAGGCCCTGCCCTGCCGCAACCACCGCCCCCGGCCCTCCGCTACTTACGAGGCCGGGGGCCGTGCATGCCCCGGCTCTTCTGGCGACTTGGGTTTCATCAGCGCCGCGTTCTGGTGAAGCGCTCGCTGAAGTCTTGAGCGAGCCACTGAAGCGCCGAGCCGGAACCGACACTTGCCGTTCTGTCACCCGATCGAAGGACGGCCTGGAACGCCCGGAGCAACGAGGCAGGGGGACGGCTTGTCGTACCAGCAACGCAAGAGCTCCCCTCTGACCGTGTCGGGACGGTCGGAGAGGAGCTGCGAGTCGGTGTTCAGGAAGCGTCGTTGAGAGCTTGGTCGATGAGTTCGTTGGCTTTCTGCTGGATGCCTCGGATGATCTTTGCGTAGAAGCGGTACAGGACAGCGATGCTGTGGCCCGCCCGTCGTGCCACCTCGGCCGGTTCGACTCGGGCTTTGAGCCAGAGAGAGATTCCGGCGTGGCGGAGGGCGTACGGCACCTCTGCCAGGGGGGTCTTCAACTCCTCTGGGGTGAGGGTCATTTCGCGGGCGGTCTGCCACAGTTCGCAGTATTCGGTGGAGCGGACCCGGCCGCCGCGTGTGGCGCGGAAGATTCGGCCGTCGGGGGCGACGCCGTATGTCCTGATGTGCGTGCGGACCATCCTTACGAATACCGGTGGGATGGGCACTGATCGGGTGGCCCGCCGGGCGCGGCGCTTCAGGCCGCGTTTCTCGTAGGACTTGCCGTCGTCCGTCCAGCCTGAGCCGACCTCGGGGCGGCTCTCGTCAAGAAGGAGTTCTCCCCAGGCTTTTTCGTCGTCCTCGGGCGGCAGGATGAAGTCCGACTCTTTGACCGCCACTGCCTCGCCGGGGCGCGTGGCGGCGTAGTACAGGCAGCCGAAGAAGGTTTCGAGGTGTTCGCCGCGCGGCCCTTGATCCTTCACCGCCTGTATCAGCGATCTCGCGAGCCGCGGGTCCGGGACGTACCGGAAATCGATCTCGTCGTCTGTCGGCGGCGGAGACCAGCTGATGCGCTTCATCGGGTGGACCATGAAGATCTCGCGTTCGACGGCGTAGCCGAGAACACTGCTCAGGACCATGCGCTTGCGCTTCTCGGTGTTCTCGGCGGCCCTTTCGCCGTTGAGCTTCAGGGCCAGCGCCCGGAGAGCCGCACGCAGATGATCAGGCTTGGCTGCCTCAGTGATCACCAGCGAGTGCTTGGATAGCCAGCTCAGAGCCGCTACGACGTCGGCGGGCGGTTCCTCGACCTCCAGGCGGCTCACCCACTTGCCTTGGTCGTCCTTGCACAGCCTGAACGTCCAGGCGTAGAGGGCCTGTCGCATGACTTTGGGGCCGGGGGCGCCACGGGTGGTGTCGACCAGGACGGGCGTCACGATGGCCAGGGCCTCGGCGATGCTGGCCCGGTGTTTGGCTGAGGTGTCCGGCCACTTCATGAGGACGTACGCCTTGGCGTGCTCGAACCAGGTCGGGGTGTTGCGTGCGAGCAGTTCCCCGGCGGGGAGACCGGTCTCTGTATCGAACTGCTCGCGTTTGCGGAGGGCCGACAGCAGTTCCGATCGTCGGCCGTCCGCCTGTTCCCAGAGCCGGAAGCTCTTGGAGTGCTCCCGGCCGCCGACCACCCACCGGACCATGTGCGGTTTGGGGCGGCCTTTTCTGGTCCGGATGTCCCAGAACTTCACGTCGTAGGTCAGCACGCCATCGACTCCTCGCAGGCGGCGAACCAGGTGTCGAGGTCGGCCCGGCGGACGCGGAGCTGTCCGTTGGGGAGCTTGAGGATCTTGGGTGCCTTGCCGCGTGCGCGCATGCGGTAGAAGGCGGCGCGGCTCATGCGGATCTCTTCGAGGACCTCGGGGAGGGTCAGGGCGGGGGTTCGGGTGGTGCTCACTGCCAGGGCTCCCCTTCGGTGGTGGCGCGTCGTTCTTGATCGATGTGGTGGCGGACTTGGGCAGCGAGGAGGTGTTCGCCGGAGCTGTAACCGGAGCCGAGATAGCGCCAGTCGGAAACGACGAGAATCGTTTCTTCGCTCCCAGTGGGAGCGTCGTGCTCGGTGGGTCGGTGCCAGGTGCGGCGGACGTCGCGGAGGGCGCCGAGGGTGGTGGAGTAGCGGCGGGATTTGGTGGAGAAGTGGCCGCGGAAGCCGAGCATGTGGGCCCACTTGCGGAGGCGGAGTTCGGCGAGCTCCGCCAGGCCGCCGAGGTCCCAGCACGTTTCGATCATGCGGCGGGCGTGACGGCTGACCTTGAGGGTGTCGAGGGGTTCGGCCTGTCCGGTGCCGTGGCACTTGCCGCAGGGGCGACAGGCGCCCTTCTCGGTGACGGTGGTCCCGGTGCCCGCGCAGGGGTAGCAGTGCAGCGGCCGGTCAACGGTCCCGGCGGACTCGGCGCCCTTGGTGGCGTACTTGGCGACGTAGCCGGCCACGGCCTCATCGCTCAACGGGGCGTCGCCGGAGGCTTCGGCGATCTCGCGGACGTCGATCTGTTCGCCCCATCGCAGCAGCTTCGGCCCGGTCGTCGTGGAGTCCACGGAGAGCGTGACGTGCCCGGCGGCAGAGGTGATTGCGTCGGTGAGTACCTCGATCGTGGCGGCGGCGGGCGGGGGCTGGGTGCTGCCGTCGGGGCCGTCGAAGCGTATGACTGCGTGGAAGTGGACGAGGCCGCGGCGCTGGTACTCGGCGACCTTGGCGTAGGAGAGCCGCAGGTGGTCCTTCAACTCCTTGAGCGGCAGGCCGAGGGCGCGGGCGACGTAGCGGCGGAGGTAGGTGGTGAAGCGGGCCCACAGTTCGCCTGCGTGGGCGTTCCACAGGACGGCGCCCGCGTAGTCGTACCGGTCGGGGTCCAGCGGTGTGCCGAGGACGGGGGCGCCGTCGGGGTGGGTCCGGCCGCAGCGGCAGCCCAGGGTTTTGCCGGTCTTGGTGGTGCGGTTGCTGTGGACCGGGCCGAAGCTGGGTGCGGTGAGGGTGGCGAAGACGCGGGGGTGGGCGCGAACAGTCTCGGGGATGTTCTTGCCGCCGGTCAGCCCGGCTTTGATCAGCTGGTAGGTGTCTCCGGCGTAGGTGCGGGAGCAGGAAGGGCAGCGGGAGACGCGGCGGTTGCCGCAGGTCGTCAGCAGGCGCCCGGTCGGCTCGTCGGCGGTCGAGTAGGACCGCAGGATCTCCTGCGTGGTGGCGTCGACGGTGGCGGTCGAGCCCATGAGCTGTACGGGTCGGGTGCACCCGCGGACCTGCCGGACCTGTTCCTGCACGCGGTCGAAGTCGGGGAGGTTGACCAGCTCGATCAGGTCGCGGACGGCGGGGCTGGCGACGTGGCGGAGGTCGAGGAGGCGGGTCATGCCGTCGGGCCTTTCTTGCTGGTGCTGAGGCCGCCGCCCCGGCAGCAACCGCACGGCAGGGCGGCCGGGTTGCTGCCGGAGGGCATGGCGGATCGAGGCGGGACGGACAGGGGTCGCCGGAGTCGGCGGGAAAGGTCAGGCAGTGAGCTGGGCGTGCGCCGCAGTGGCCAGCGGGAGGCCGACGCCGAGCCGGGCCTTCAGCTGGGGCACGGTGATGGGCGCCCCGTGCTCTGCACGGTGGGACTCCGCGATGGTGCGGGCCGCCATCAGTAGTGGCTCAGGTACCGCAAGGGCGGGTCCGGCCGCGGGGGTCAGGGGCGCCGGCCGGGGTGGCGGGACCGGGGCGGGCGCCTGTACCGGAGTCGGGGAAGGCTCAGGCTCCGCGACGGGCGCCGGGGTGTCGAGGACCGGTTCGGTCACCGCGGCTTCAGCCGCGGGGGCGGCCTCGACGGCGGGTTCGGGGTCGGGTGTGGTGACGGTGTGGAAGTGGCGCAGGAGTTGCGGGCCGACCTGGCCCCAGCCGAGGAGGAGGAGCGGGGCGACGGCGTCGACGGCGGCGCGGCCGTAGTGCCCGGCGGCGATGGGTTCGGCGATGTTGAGTGCCAGGGTCAGCAGGCCGGACAGGTGCATCAGGCGGGTTGCCGCCTTCAGCTCTGCCGCCGGGACGCCGCGCAGGGACAGGTAGCGCAGGCCCACCAGGAGGCCGACCACGGACAGGTCGACCATGGGAGCGATCAGTGGGGCCACCGGGGCCGGGACACCGAGGCGCAGGGCCAGGGCCCAGACGTTGCCGAAGGAGAAGACGAACGCCAGCCCGGCGATGACGACCATGACCACGGTCACCGTGCGCTGAGTGATCCGGTTCTCCACCATGAGGATTCACCTCCTTTCACGAAAGGGTTGAGTGCCGGGCAGGTCAGGCCACTTCCGCCTCCACGCCTTCGAACTCCGCCTCCAGGCCGTGCGGGCCGGTGAAGGCGGCGAGGAGTTCGGCAGGGTCCTGGGTGAGGTGGGCGGTTGCTTCCGCGACCCAGGCAGCGTCGGCCGGGTCCACGAACGGGGTGCGGATGCGGGTGTACCCGGGGCGCCCCTGGATGGCCATGGACGCCACACCCCGGTAGACCGGGCTTTGCAGCGAGACGGGGTTGGCGTCGGGCCAGTTGCGGATGTCGTCACCGAGCGCGGCAACCGAGGCTTCCGCGGTCCGCTGAGCGAACGACAGCCCGACCGGGCACACGTCCCGGATGAATGTGGGGATCGCGTCACCGGTGCTCTTCTGCGTGGCGAGGATGACCAGGATGCCGACGGAACGGCCCTTCTTCACCAGGTCTTCTACGAGCCGCTGATTCTCCGCGGCGAGCGCGGCGAGCCTCTTCGTCTCCGGATCGTTGCCCTTGTAGTCGCGGAAGTAGGTATGTGCTTCGTCGATGACCAGGACAGTCAGTGGCCACGACGCCGACGGGCCGACGTGCCACATGTTCGTGACGCCGAGGACGCTGCGGACCGAGGCGGAGCGGTCCCGACGCAGCTTCACCAGCCGTTTGAAGAGCGCGTTCGCTTCGGCCAGGTCGTCACCGACGAAGGCGAAGAGACGGCCGATGACGTCCGCGTAATCGCCCTCATGGGCAGCGGACACCTTGCCGTCCGCCACCGCGAACTGCACCGCCGGAGACGGCGCCATGTCGCAGATGAACTTGTTGATCAGGCTGGTCTTCCCATAGCCGGGGAGTCCGGCCACGGTCATGCCGGGAACACCGTCGAGACCGACGTTCATCGGCTCCGCGTACTCGTCCAGGCCCAGGTCCCAGGTGGCGAGGTCCGCAGGTTCCTCCCCGGTCGGAACGTGGTCGGTGGGGGCGCTCAGGGGGTCCACGCGCACCCCGCGGATCACGACCCGGCCGGGGCCGTCGGGGAGGACGGAGACCCTGGTGCACCGCCACGCGTCCGCCAGGTACGGGGCCGCGCGCTGGAACTCCTCCAGCCCGACCTTCGGCAGGCAGACGGCCCGCACGATGACCCCGTAGTGATCGGCAGTGACCGTGATCCGGGGCGTTCGCACCCGCGGCTTCGGGGTCTTGCCTTCCTTCGTGGTCAGCTCGTCCATGAACGTCGGCGTCCGGTCGGTCACCGTCAGACCGGCCAGCCGGGCCAGGCGCCGCCAGCGACGGCGGATCATGAACGCCTGCCGCATGCTCGCCCGCAACATCCGGTCGGCCCGCACGTACCGCACGATCCCGAACACCCAGCTCAGAACAACCGCGGTGAGGATCAGGGCGAAGGCCACCCCGGCGACAACCGGGGCGACCTCCACAACATCCGTCAGACTCACTGAGCACCACCACCGCCGTACAAGAAGCGGATCAGCGCAAGTTGCAGGTCCACGAAGTCCCGGCCGCTGAGCCTCGGGTAGCCCTGCGACTCAAGAAGCGCGCTGATGTCGAGGGCCAGGCCGACCGTGAACCGGGCGTCACTCACGCCCTTGGGGGACACCGGGTAGACCCTCTCTCCGGCGGGGATCACTGCACCAGCTCCAGAGCCGACGCCCGGTAGGCGACACCGTCGGAGAGCGAACCGTTGAAGATCCGTGCCCACGGAGTGGCGAACAGGTCCACCGGCCGCAGCGGGCTTCCGGGGGCCAGGCCCTGGGGCAGACCGGACTGCGGAACCGTGATCTTCATGATCTCGGCGCGGCCGTCCTCCATCAGCATCGCCGTCACCGTGTACAGGCTCTCGCCCGAGTCGCGGTCCGTCGCGATCTCGCCCGTGGCCGGGTCCTTGATCTTCGGCGCGGGCATGGTGCCGGCCATCATCACCGCGGACGGCAGCAGGCCCACGCGGATACGCGTCATAGCCATGAGTTGGTTTCCCTTCGCTAGGTCGCCGGTGATCACCGGCAAGATCAAGTAGACCTAGCTGGGCTAGCCATGTCAAGTGAGCTAGCTATCAGTGTCTTCGTCTGGGGTGGGCTGGAAGGGCTGTGATAAGTGAGCTAACCCGGGCTACCCTTGGGGCATGACGCCGCCGACTCATGACCAGCGCCCGCCGTACCAGCAGGCCGCCGAGGCCATCCGGCAGGAGATCGAGTCAGGCAGGCTCAAGCCGGGCGATCAACTCCCCTCGCACCGCGAGTTGCAGGAGCGATTTGGTATTGCCAACATGACGGCCCGCAGCGCGCTAAGAGTCCTCCGCGACGAAGCGTTGATCTACACCGTCCAGGGTCGCGGAAGCTTCGTGACGGACCGGGCAGCGTCGGATCAGGAGTCCGCGCCGGTCCGTAGGGCAGATGTGGGCCCGGCCAGCGAAGAAGCCTCCGGGCCCTTCACTGAAACCCTCCGCGCCATCCGTGACGAACTCCGTCTCATGAGCGTGGAAATGGCCGCCGTCAAGCAGGAAGTCGCTCACCTGAAGGCTCAATTGGAAGACTCAGAGCGGCGTAGCGCGTTCTGACATCCTCCATTTCTTCGCGCACTTCTGCCGCAGTCTTACTCAGGCGTTCGACCATTGCGGATATCTCTGCCAACAGCGCGCGGTCTACCTCGTTCACTGTGTGCCTCCCCGTGCATGTACTTCATCCGGCGCCATCCCGGCGAAGGTTCTGCGCGAATCGCCCACCAGTAGTGGATCGTTCGCGCGTGTCGGATGCGAAAAGGCCGCCTATGTTTGAGGCGGCAGGCCCGATCGAGGCCAAAGAGCAGGGGAGGAGGCGGGGTTCCTTTGAACGTGTTCCTCTGTGCGCAAGCCGGACCGACCCAGATCGACAAAGACCATTCGCGGCCTTCGGATCTGTAGGTGCAAAGTCTGCGGGCAACCCGCCAATTGTGCGCCACCAGCCAAGGGGCGTGCGGCTGCGGTCAGCTTCCAAGAAGCCTGGACACTCAGCGCGAAAAACAGCTCTATGCAGCCGTCACACCCCCCTTGGTGATCAACGTTCAAAGATCATCGCATGCATAAGCCACTGGTTAGAAACCGACCCAGTGTGATCTGCAACGGATCACCGCCATCACATGGTCGAAGCCCCGCCGAGGTAGCTCAGCGGCGGTCGCGGAGCCCCGGGGAGCCCGCCGGGTGGGCTCGGGCGGAGGGACCCAGTTGATGGGTCTACGCAGGGCGCTTCTCGACGTCGGGCAGTGATGAACTGGCAGGCTGTTCAGAGTTTCTGTACTTGTTCAAGGCGGTCCGCTGACGCGGCCCGCGCGCGCTGGCGGCCCGTGGCCGCCGCCCGCTCCTGTCTCCGCCCCGCTCAGCGGCGACCCCCGGCCGCTCAGCGCGCAATGCCGCTTCGCCCACCGCAGAGAACAACGCCGACCCCCGACCAACCGGCCAGGCCGCCACCTTCCAACGCGACGAACCGCCTGGCGGGCCCCACCACCAGGACCCCGCCCCCAGCCGTCCGGGTGCTGCCGGAGCCCCGCGGTGGCGCGACCTCGTCGGCGGGGGCTCGAACATCAATAGCGTGGTACCTGTCCGCGACGGCTGAGGGAGGCACACGTGGCGGGTGATCGTCAGAGTGCGGGCGCGTCGTGGCTGACTGGTGGGGGCGGCCGACCATGCGGCGAGGCATGATCGGCCAGTAACTCCAGTGCAGGTGAGCCCTGTTCAGGTAGAGGAGATCGTCTTGAGGGCGAGAGACCTGAGCGGTGCGAGGCGGGTCCGGGCCGGGCCGTTGTAGATGGCGTTCGTGCAGATCACCAGGTAGCGGCCGGTCGACGGGGCGAGGTAGAGGCTCGTCCCGGTGAACCCGTGGTGATACGCGACGGTGCCACCGTGAGCGAGGATCCACGACAGCCCCCGGTCGAGGCCTGATTCGATCGCGGCTTGCGGGACGAGACTGGAGGCGAGCCAGTCGCCCAGCGGGTGGGTCTCGTCGGCGGAGAGAAGGGCTTGGGCGTAGGTGGCGAGGTCAGCGGGGGTGGAGAACACCCCGGCGTGTCCGGCCACGCCGCCCATGAGTGCAGCGTTGTCGTCGTGCGCGGTGCCCCAGGTTCGTGGGGCACCGGGGAGTCGTTGTTCGGTGGGTGCGACGTTGGGCGTGCGGGTGACCGGGCCGTAGGACGTGCTGTGCATGCCGAGTTCGCCCCACATGTCAGCCGCGAGTTCATCGAGGGGCCGACGGTGGATGTGGGCGAGGGCGAGGCCGAGAAGGATGTAGCCGCGGTTGATGTAGCGGTGGGTGCCCGGGGTGTCCTCCAGCGGTTCGCGGCACAGGAGTTCGTGCAGCGGCAGGTCCGCACCCCGGTAGTGGTCCAGGCGGGTCGAGGCCCGGAGACCGGAAGTGTGCGCGATCAGCTGCCGCACGGTCGCCTCCCCGCTGAGGGCCTCACCGTTCATCGCGGGAAGGCTGTCGCGAACGGGGGCGTCCAGGTCGATCAGACCGTCCCGGACGGAGCGGCCGATGAGCGGCCAAGTGGCGACGACCTTCGTCAGGGACGCGATGTCGTAGAGGGTGTGCGTGGTCGCCCCCGACTGCGGTCCGCACTCGGGGGCGACCACGCCGGCCGCCATGACGTGCTGGTGGCCGTCGACGGTCCCGGCGACGACGACACCACCAGGACTCGCGCCGTCGGCGACGACCTCACGCAGCGTTTCGTGGAGGCGGGCGGTGTCATCGGTGCTGAACGGTACGGGCATCTAGTCCTCCGGTTCGACGGTGATCCCGGCGCCCAGCCTGGCCAGGTTGGCGAGCAGATGGCCGTAGCCGCGCCGGAAATGGTGCAGGCCCCGGATCGTAGAGGTGCCGTCGGCCACCAGGGCGGCGATCAGCAACGCCGTCACCGCCCGGATGTCCGCAGCCTGCACGTCCGCAGCGTGGAGCCGCTCGGGGCCGTGCAGGCGGATCATTGACCCGGTGGCGGTGATGTCCGCGCCGAAGGCCCGCAGCGGGGCGACGTGGGTGTCGCGACGCGGGTATACGCGTTCACTGATCAGCGAGGCCCCGGTGGCCTGCGTGAGCATGGCCGCCAGCTGTGGGGCTGTGTCGGTGGGCAGGCCCGGGTGGGGGCCGGTAGCTGCCTCCACCCCTGACAGCGTCCCGGCGAGCCGCACATGGACGGTTTGGCCGTCGGCAGTGAGGGCGATGCCCGCGCGGGCGAACGCGGCGATCAGTCCCCCGGGAAGGTGGGCGAGCGTGATGCCTTCCAGGTCGACGCTTCCGCCAGTCGCGGCAGCTGCCATGGCGACGGTGGCTGCCGCGATCCGGTCGCCTGCCACTGCGAAGGTGCCGCCGTCGATCCAGTCGCTCCCCGATACGTGCAGCCCTTCGACGTCCCAGCGGATCGCCACCCCCCGCCCGGCGAGGAACCGGCAGGTCTCGGTTACTTCGGGCTCGGTGCTCGGGCTGGTGACCAGCGAGGTTCCCGGCGTACGCGCAGCCAGCAGCAGCGCGGTCACCGTGGCTCCCAGACTTGGCCCGTAGGGGGTGTTCACGTCCACGGTGAATGCGCGCAGACCACGACGCCTGGACAGGGCCCGGAGGCCCGTCGCAGTGGGGATGATCTCTGCCCCGGCTGCCTGCATTGCCGCTAGATGCCGGTCGATCAGCCGGGGGCAGAACGCGTCACCACCGGGGTACGGGAAGACGACCTCCCCGGCCCGAGCGAGGACGGCGGCAGCCAGTACTACGGTCGTGCGGATCTGCCGACCGAGCTCTTGGTGGATCACCGGGCTCAACGTGTCGGCCGGGGTGACTGCGAACAGGTCGCCGTCGAATGTCGCACCGGTGCCGGTGTGTTGGAGGATGCGGGCACAGACGCCGGTGTCCACGATGTCCGGCGCCCGCTCCAGGACCAGTGGGACGTTGGCAAGGAGCGTTGCCGCATACAGGTGCAGGGCGATGTTCTTGCTGCCCTGAACTGGATACCGACCAGCCAGGATCCGGCTACCGGTGACCCGCACGAGCCCGTCAGGGGCGGTGGCCATACCGGTCACCTGGCCCGTGATCCAGCGGGCAGAAAGCCGCCGATGTGATCGCGGGGGTAGAGCACGGTACCGGGGCCGATCAGGGTGCCCGGTGACAGCATCGTCCCGGCAGGCAATGCGACCTCGTCCCCGATGACCGCGCCGAATTTGGTCTGGCCGCTGCCGATCCGGTGGCCGTCCAGGTTGACGGTGATTTCCTCGATCGCCGGTTCGGCGACCGGTCCGCGGTCGCACCGCAGGCCGGTGGTCGAGCAGAAGGCTCCGAAGTTGACCCGGCGACCGATCACAGAGTCGCCGATGAAGCAGGGGTGCTTGGCGAAGATGTGCCCGGCCAGCAGGCTACGGGTGATGTCCGCGCCGAAGCCGATCCGGCAGCCAGGGCCGACTACGGCGTAGTCCCGCACCAGTGCACCAGCCCCGATGACAGTGCCGGAGCAGATCACAACGGGGCCGGTCACTTGTGCCCCAGCTTCGATGCGTGCCCCCGCCTGCACGATGACCTCGCCCCGGCACAGCGCTCCGTCCTCGATCGTGCCGCCCCGGTCCGCGTCCAGGCCGCAGGCGACCGGGTCGTCCAGGTCCGCGACCATGGTCGGCTTGATGTCGAACACGGTCCGGCAGCGGGCCAGCAGCCCCGCGACGTAGGGGCCAAGGGCGTCGGGGTCGAGGTAGTAGCCCGTGCTGAGCCGTACGTCATCCGCCATCGCTGCGGAATCAGGAAGGTGCTGCTGCATTGGGACGCCTCCCATAGCGTCGAAGGGGCCGAGGTGAGGAGAAGCCCGCGCGCCGCACAGGCAACATAGGGCCTGTTGCGGGCAGGCGTTGAAGGCCCCGGCGACCGGCAGCAGGGCGCTGACGGTCGCCGGAGGCGGTCTAGGCGGGGGTGTCGGCGGCCGGACCGGCATCCGGGGCGGCCACCGCGAACCCCGAGTGCCTGGAATCGGCGTTCACGTCGTGATCGACGATCACGCCAGGAGCGAGAACCCGGCGACCGTGGCGGCCAGCCAGGCGACCACGCCCGGGACTTCGTAGTCGATGCGCGACCGGTGGCGGCCCATCACCGCGGCACCACCGAACGGGCTCGTTCGCGAGCGGACAGCGCCCGTTCGACCTGGATGGCTACCGCGTACAGCTGACCCGGGTCGAGCACCAACTCCGTACGGATGGCGTCGCCGCCACGGAGGCGCACCTCCACCGGGAGCCGGGCTTCCTCCAAGTCGTGGTCGTAACGGGCGTCCTGCTGCATCAGGACCACGCGATCGATCATGGCTGTATTGCCGGATCCACAGGTGCCCTGGAGCGTCTGGTCAGCAGCCATGCTGTGCGTCACCTCGTCCAGAGGGACGCCGGTTCTGCCTGTTCCCGTGCCGTGCATCGTGGGATCACCGTCTCTTCTGTTCACCAGGGCCGCCGAGACAGGGGGGAAGCGCCGACGGCCGGGCCGCGGGTACGGGGTGTCATGCCGAGGCTTGGACGATCAGTCGGCGATGCCAGTTAAGGACGGAGCGACGAGCGCGGTAACCCCATGCAGGGGGCACCCACGATGGGTACATTCCGTGGGGGGTACCGCCAACTCAGGGGGTAGGCATGGAACTTCCGGCGTCACCGGCAGCACTCCCACCAGGCTTGCTGAATGATCGGCGCGTCACCGAAGCGCTGGCCCGCCGTGATGTCGGCGCCGTGTTCGCCCTGGCCCACGAGGAAGCGGGCATCAGCTTCAACCGCATCAGCGAGGCGTGCGGCATCCGTGCAGAGCGAGTGAGCCAGATAGCGCGGGGGAAAGGGGAAGTCACGTCCTTGCGGGGCCTGGAGAAGGTCACTGACGGCCTTCGGATTCCGGGCCGGGACTTAGGCTTGGCCGAGAGGCCATGGGAGAGCACAGGCTCACGAACTCCCCGCCAACATCAAGAAGATGGAGAAGACCCCATGAAGCGCCGCGACGTGTTGCGCGGCGCGCTCGCTGCCGGTCTGGCAGGTCCCGGGCTCGCCGCTTTGACCACCACCCGCCACGACATCGACACCGCCCTCGCCGCCGACCACACGACATCCGATCTCGGCTTCTGGGAAAGCACCGCCGAGCGGTACGGATACGGGTACCACGGCCAGGCCCCGACCGACGTGCTGTCGAACCTCGCTGAGGACTTCGGCGAGCTGAAGATGCTTCTTGACCGGCCGCAGACGGTCAAGGGCCGTGCCACGCTGTGCTACGTGACCGGCCAGATGGCGGGCATGGTCGCGATCGTCTTGCACGATCTTGGTCAGCACCGCGAGGCCCATCGGTGGTTCCGCACTGCGGGCCGGGCCGCGGAGCAGTCCGGGGACAACCTCCTGCATGCGTGGGTCCTGGGGCGCGAGGCGATGGTGCCACTGAACTACGGAGCCCCGCAGGCCGCCGCGCAGCTCGCCGAACAGGCCCGGCACCTGGCCGGAGACAAGCCCAGTGCCGCGGCTGCACTGGCGGCGGCCGTCGCCTCCAGGGCTTACGCCATCGGCGGTCACACGGAGAAGGCCCTTCACGCGGTGTCCGATGTCGAGTCCCTTGCGGAGCGGCTCACGCCCCAGCAGCATGCCGACACCTGGTTCGGCTACCCGATGCAGAAGCATCACGTCCACATGAGCCAGGCCCTGACCCTGCTCGGGGAGACCGACCGGGCGTACGAGACCCAGGCGCGGGCGCTGGAGCTGTCACGCGCGCCGTCACACATGACCCGGGCACTGATCGCCATCGACCAGGCAGCCTGCCGGGCCCGCGACGGTGACCGAGCCGAAGCGGCGCACATCGCCGCCAAGGCGTACGGGGTCCTACCCGTCTCGTACCGGACCGGACTCACCCGCACGAGGGCGCTCGCCCTGTATCGGACGCTCCCCGGAGATACCCCTGGCTTGGACCAGCTTGCAGACGCGCTGGGCACCGCCAGCTGACTCGACCACGGCGTGATCCCGGAGCTCACGGACCAGGCGCGGACCAGACCCCCGTTCGAAAACGGCAGACGGTAGGCTGTACCCGCTCCGCAGCAGGTGGGCGGGGCGGGGAGAGTTGCCCGAGCGGCCTAAGGGAACGGTCTTGAAAACCGTCGTGGCAGCGATGTCACCGTGGGTTCAAATCCCACACTCTCCGCCGAGGCCGGCGCAGGTGCTGGTCGGAAGGGGTGCCTCGCTCTGCGAGGCACCCCTTCCGTGTTCGCCCTGTCTCACGTCGGCCCGCCGGTATGCCGCCCCTGACCAGCGCGTGCGGGCCGTACACGGGCCGGCATGGGCATCGCTCGGCGCCGTTCAGCGCCTGGTCGATGAGGTTCGTGTGCCCGTGCAGCTACCGGATCCTCACGGTGGACGAGACCGACGACGTCCTTGAACCCGGCTGAGAGCTATCGGGCAACGGCGTGTGTACGCGGCGAGCCGGTCATTCGAACGTCACTTCCAGAGCTGGTACTTGCCGCCGTTGACCGGGTTCGTGTACACCTTGCCGCCGTCGCTGCTGTCAAGCGCCCTGCCTGTCGCAACGTTGATGATCTTCCAGCCCTTGTCGGTGTGCAGCTGCCGCCACTTTTGCCAATTACCCTTGTTGCACGGGTTCATGTAGACCTTGCCCGCGTCGCTGCTGTCGAGGCACAGCTGGTCCTTCCCGGCCACGTGCCATGCAAGCTGGTAGACCCCTTGCCCGGAAGAGTCTTCACTGATGGCGCGCTCGGTCCAGGTCCGATTGCAGTTCTTACTGGTGAAAACGTCATGGCTTCCGTCGTGGTCCAGGCACAAACCGGTGGCCACGTTTTTCCAGGGCACGCTTTCACCATCACGGGCGGAAGCCTCACCTGAAACCGCGACCACCGCCAGCGGGGCTACAAGTGCCGCTGCTGCCAGATGGGCCAGCGTCCTCTTTTTGGTGTTCTTCATGTCGTTCCACTTTCTGTAGAAACCGCGTTGGACGGAACGTCCTTGAAGGGGCAGCCCGGGTTGGCCGGTGAAAAGCCGATCTCGCCGGCCCTTTGCGTGACCCGTCAACGCACCTGAGCTTTAGGTGGGCTGACAGATTGCGGCTGTATCCGGTGGGATCCCGGGTGCCGATTTTTGCGGGAGGAGTGGTGCCGAAAAATCTGACCACCCGGGGCATGTATGCGTCAACGTTGCCTCCGTTTCCTCTTTTCCGGAGAACGGGGAAACCTTCTCTGACCTGCGGTTATGTTGCTTGTTGCAGTGCTTCGGCAGGCTTGCCGTTTGCCACCCGCTGTGTCATCTCACCTGAGCCGAAGTCACGCTTCAGCCGGTCCGGCTGGAGCTTTCCCGGGGTGTCGTCTTCCGATGCCTCGTGACCGACCGAAGAAGACGACACCGTCGTGCCCCTTCCCTATCGTGGCGGCCGAGACGAACCTAGGTTTCGTTGGACTGCTGGGCGAAACCGGGTGCGGCACCCGCAGGCGGGGCGTTGATCCCGCTGGCGGGTGCTGCTGCTTTCGACTATCAGCCGCAGGGGTTCTTCCCGGACGAACCGGTGATCGTCCGGTGCCAGCGGTTTTCGCGGCTGAGAGCGCAGATGCGTTTCCCGACCGTTTCCGGGTCTAGTTCCCACAGGCGGATGGCGCGATCGGTGTTCGCGGTGGCGAGAAGATGCCCTGCGGGCGCGTAGGCGAGCCCGGACACATAGTCGCCGGTTCCGGTGAGTGTGGCGACAGGCTGGTGGTTTTGTGTGTTCCACAGACGGATGGTGCGGTCGTAGCCGGCCGTGGCCAGTGTGCGCCCGTCGGGCGCGTAGGCGAGCCGGGTTGTGGTCTCGGTGTGACCGGTGAGCCTGGTGATGCGCTGGTGGGTCTCGGTGCTCCACAGGGTGATGTCACAGCTGGTCGCCGCCAGTGTGCGGCCATCCGGGCTGAAGGCGAGGGAGTACGTCAGGCACATCGGGCCCTCGCGGGTGAGTGTGGCGATCACTCTGCGGGAGCCGAGGTCCCACAGACGGACGGTCGTGTCGTGGTTTCCCGTGGCGAGGGTGCGGCCGTCCGGTGAGAAGGCCACGGAGCCCACTGCGTCGGGCTCACCGTCGAGAACGGCGACCGTCCGGTGGGAGCGTGTGTCCCACAGGCGTGTGCTGTGGTCGCTGCCGGCGGTCGCCAGGGTGAGGCCGTCGGGGCTGAAGGCCGCTCCTCGGATGCTCCCGGTGTGGCCCCTGAGAGTGGCGGTTTCCCTGTGCGTGCGGGTGTCCCACAGCCGGGCGGTGCCGTCGTCGCCCGTGGTGGCGAGCGTGCGGCTGTCAGGAGAGAACACCACGCCGGTGATGGAGTTCGTGTGGCCGGTGAGGGTGGTGACGAGACTGCGGTGGGCGAGGTCCCAGATGAGCACGGAGCCGCGGGAGTCACCGGCGGCCAGGGTGCGCCCGTCCGGGGAGATGGCCACGGCCGTGGCGGACTCGCCGCTGCCGGTGAGCGTTCGCGACTTCTCCAAGGTGGAGGCGTTCCACAGCTGGAGCGTGGACGTGACGCCGCGTTGCCCGGTCTCCGTGGCGGTGGCCAGGGTCTGTCCGTCCGGGCTGAAGGCCACGACCGACAGGAGACCGGACCCGGTCAAGGTGCCGGCGGCCTCGTGTGTGGCGGTGTTCCACAGACGCGCGGTGTCGTCGTTGAAGGCGGCGGTGGCAAGGGTGCGGCCGTCGGGCGAGAACGCCACGGACCAGACCATGTTGGTGTAACCGCCGAACGTGGCTGTCGAACGGTAGGACTCCATGTCCCACAACCGGGCGGTACGGTCCGAGCTGCCGGTCGCGAGGGTCCGGCCGTCAGGGGAAAAAGCCACGGACACCACGGCGTTGGTGTGGCCTGTCAAAGTGGCCCTCGCCTGACGGGACTCCGTGTCCCAGAGGCGGACCTTCTGGTCGTTGTACGCGGCTGCCAGTGTGCGGCCGTCGGGCGAGAACGTGACGCGCCGGACCGAACTGGTGCCGTCGGCCAGGAGCGCGGTCTGACGATGCGTGGCGACGTCCCACAGACGTACGGTGCCGTCGTCGCTCCCTGTCGCCAGGGTGCGGCCGTCGCGGCTGAACGCCACACCGTTGACGCCGCTGGAGTGGCCGGTGAACGTGGCGACGAGCCGGCGCGTGGCCACGTCCCACAGCTTCGCCGTGCCGTCCCGGCTCGCCGTCGCGATCGCGCGGCCGTCGGGCGAGAAGACCACGTCCCTGACTCTGTCGGTGTGCCCGGCGAAGGTGGCGACAAGTCCCCCCGAGGCCGTGTCCCAGAGCTTGGCCGTATGGTCGTCGCTCGCCGTGGCCACCATGCGGCTGTCGGGGCTGAATCCGACCGCCCATATGTCGTCCGCGTGGCCGGTGAGCTGGCTGCCGGGATACTGGGCGTAGGTGCTGAGCAGGCTGCTGCGGGCCTCGGTGGTGGGTGAACGGCGGTAGGCGCTCAGCGCGAGGAGCATGGCGGCCTCCGGCTGCTCACGCATCATTCCGTGGGCGCGGGCGGCGAGTTCCCGGGATTCCGCGATGCGGCGCTGGTCGTCCGCCACACGGCTTTGCTGGAAGGCCATGGCGCCGGCCACGAGCGAGAGGGCGAGCAGGGCCGCCAGGCCGGACGTCAGGGTGCGCAGGCGTCGCAGACGCCGCTGTTCCAGCCGCCTCTGTGACGTTTCGAGATCGGTGCTCGCCTGAAGGAACGTGCGTGCCGTCGAGGTGAGGACCGCCATGGTCCGAGGGCACTCGGCGGCTTCGAGAGCGGCGGCGAGGCGCGGGCCCCGGTAGAGCAGGCTGGGGTCGTGTCCTTCCTTCTCCCAGGTGGCGGCCGCGTCGGCGAGGGTCTGGCGGGTGCGCAGGACGGACCGGTCCTCGTCGATCCACTGGCGGAGCCGGGGCCAGGCGTCCAGCAGGACCTCGTGGGCCACCTGGATGTGTTCGGCGTCGACGGTGAGCAGGCGCGCCCGGGTGAACGTTTCGACGACGGCGTCCGCGTCCTTCGCGTCCTTCTGATGGTTCGCGCAGGCCTCCAGGACTTCCGACCGCCGACCGGGTCTGCTCGTGTGTCTGCCCTCTCCGAGCTGGACGAGGTGCAGCAGGACATGCCGGGCGATGTCCTGCTGGTGCGAGGGAAGCGACGCGTAGGCGCGTTCCGCGGTGGTGGCCACGGCGCCGGAGATTCCCCCGGTCAGCCGGTAGCCGTCGACAGTCAGGGTGGCGTTCTCGCGGTGCTGCCAGGTGCTCAGCAGGGCGTGGGACAGCAGGGGCAGTGCGCCACCGGGGGCCGCGTGGGCCGGTGCCGTACGCCCGTGCACGAGACCGATGTCGCGCAACAGGATCTCGACCAGCCCCGGTTCCAGCTCCAGCCCGGCCTCGCGCGCCGGTCCGGTGACGGCGTCACGCAGTTGCCCGTCGCCCATCGGGCCCATCGTCATGTGGCCTCGTTGCATGGCCGCGGCCAGCCCCGGAAAGCCCAGGCAGCGCTCGTAGAAGTCGGCGCGGACCCCGATGACGACGAGCGCCGAGGGGATTCCCGAGTCCGGCTTCCGCTGCTTCGTCAGGGCGAGCAGTGCCTCTACGAATGCCTCTTGCTCTGTCTCGTCGGAGCACAGCATGAAGGTTTCTTCGAACTGGTCGACCACGAGGACCAGGGCGGCCTCGTCGCCGATCGGGCCGCGCGCGTTTTCGCCGTCCACGGCACTCGGACCGACGGGCACCGGATCGGCACGCACGGCAGCGCTGACGGCGACGGCGAGAGCGTCCCCTCCTTCCCGTTCGGCCTTCTCCAGCAGCTGACGGGACGCTCCGGTCGCCGCGGCGATACGGTCCAGGAGTTCCTCGACGGGACGCGGGCCCGGAGTGAGCAGAGCGACGGGCCATGCCCGGGAGCCGGTGACGGGCAGCACTCCACGCGCGAGGGCGGGCAGCAGGCCTGCCCTCAGCAGCGATGACTTGCCCGCCCCCGACGGCGCCATGACCAGGAGAGGCCCTGGCGTGTGCAGTTGCTCGGTCAGCTGCGACACCAGATCCGCAACGGCCTTCTCCCGCCCGAAGAACCACCGTGCGTCCCGGGCCCCGAACGGGGACAGCCCCGGGTACGGGCATGTGCCGTCGTCCCGCGCCTTGCCCCCGGTATCGCGTCCCGCTGACGACAGGGCCTCTTCCAGCTGTCCGCCCGCCGTCAGTACCTGGTCACAGACGCGGGCCAGATCAGGCGTCAACGGCTTCTCGCCGTTTTCGACCTTGCTCAGATAGCCCTTGCTGTAAAAAGCCTGGCGAGCCAGCTCGGCCAGTGCGATCCCCTGCTCGCGCCGCAGCCGGCGCAGCAGTTCCCCGGGGCGCTCCGGAGCCGGGAGCGGCACGTCCGCAGGTCCGTTGCCGAGATCACGGCCCATGCCGTCCACTTCTGTTCCCCTCCTCGGCACACGAACTTTCCCGCGTGCCAACCGGCCCCTTGGGTAATTCCCCACGCATCCGCACAAGCGTGCCTATTTCTATGCGAGAGAATAGCTGTTAGCGATCATGACATCGCTCCCCGTGGGGCGCGCCGGTACAGCGGCGCCTCACGCGTCAGCAGCCCCATCGGGGTAGACGCATCCACCTGAATTGGCCGGTGCATCAGGGGGATACCAAGGGAAGACATGGAGTCGTGGCGTGGCCGTCAGGCCGGGTGAGAAGGGGTGCCCCTGGTTCAGAGGTGCCCTTTTTCCGCTGGGTGCGCCATCCGGGTCACCCCGAGGCGCAGGACGCCTGCATGAGGACGACGCCGTTGTCGTCGCTCCAGCTCTTGCTGACCATGTGGGAGTCGGACCGGCCGTGGTCGGAGGAGCAGTGCATCTCCATGGTGTGGGAGTGTCCCTGCGAGTGGGTCGTCAGCGATTGGGCCACTCCGCCCGAGGAGTTGCCCGAGAGCTGGATGGACTGGTGCGATTCCACGGTCGGACCGGGTTTCGGCCGGTCCCCGCCGTCCTGGGCGGCGACGGAGGCCGCCCCGGCGCCGAGGCCCGCGAGGGCCAGTACGGTGACGATTCCACGGCGCTTCATCCCGACCTCCGAATGTGGCGATGTCCTGGCGGCCGGGGCCCCGACCGAAATGCGGAAGCTCTACATCCATACGGTATATGGGACGTTCATGCACCTACAGGGCGCAATGGGTGCATATTCGGGGGGAGCGCGTAGGGGCTCAGCTGGGGCGGTAGTCGAGGACGAGGGCGCCGGAGCCGAACGTGGTGGTGCCCGCCAGCTCCCACTTCGACATCGGGGTGCCCTCGGGGAAGAGGCGCTTGCCCTCCCCGACGACGACCGGGTGCACCCAGAGCTTGAGCTCGTCCAGCAGGCCCTCGGCGATGAGCGAGCGGACGAGGGCGCCGCTGCCGTAGACGAGGACGTCCTTGGCGTACCGCTCCTTGAGTGCCGGGATCTCCTTGCCCAGATCACCCTTGAGGGGGGTGCTGTTGTTCCACTCGGCCGTCTCCAGGGTCGTGCTGACGACGTGCTTGGGCATCGAGTTCATCCGCTCGGCGAAGCCCTGCTCGTCCGTCATCCCCGGCCAGGCCTGTGCGAACCCCTCGTACGTCTCCCGCCCGAGCAGGAGCGCGTCGGACGCGAAGAGCCGCCTGTGCGCGTACTCCGCGTGCTCTTCGTCGAAGTACGGCTGGGTCCAGCTCGGGCTCTCCATGACGCCGTCCAGCGACACATAGACCAGCGCGACGATCTTTCCCATGACAACCTCCTGGACGTGTGCCCGCGTTCCCCCGCGGTCTTCCTCAACGTAGGGCACGGCACTGACAACGGAGGGGTGCCCCGGCTGCCGGGGCACCCCTCGCGGGCTCAGGCGGTCTGTCGTCCGCGCAGGGTCAGCCAGCCGAGCACCAGCAGGACCACCCACACGGCCATCACGTACAGCGCGATCCTCGTGTCGGAACTCCACGCGATGATGACGGTCACCAGGGCGAAGAAGGCGAGGGCGAGCCAGTTCGTGAAGGGGGCTCCCGGCATGCGGTACGGGGAGGGCTCGGCACCGCCCGTGGCCACCGCGCGGCGGTAGCGCATATGGGTGACGAGGATGATGCTCCAGACGAGAATGGCACCGCCCGTGGAGACGGACGTGATGTAGGCGAAGGCGTGCTTGGGGTCGAGGGCGTTGATGAGGACGCCGAGGCCCATCGTCACCGCTGACACGCACAGGGCGAGCGCGGGAACGCCGCGGCCCGTCAGCCGGGAAAGCGCCCTGGGGGCATGGCCGTTGACGGAGGCCGTACGGAGCATGCGGGCCGTCGAATAGAGGCCGCCCGCATTGCAGGAGGACAGGGCGGAGGTGAGCACGATGAAATTGACGATGCCCGCGGCCGCCGGGATGCCGATTTTGGCGAAGGCCGCGACGAACGGGCTGACGCCCGGGTGGAATTCGCGCCAGCTCACGACGGACAGGATCACCAGCAGGGTGCCGATGTAGAAGAGACCGAAGCGCAGCGGCAGGCTGTTGATGGCCCGGGGAATGTTCTTCTTCGGGTTCTCGGCCTCGCCGGCGGTGACGCCGATGAGCTCGACGCCGAGATAGGCGAAGAGCACGATCTGGAGGGTCATGAGGGAGTCGTGCACGCCGTTCGGGGCGATTCCGCCGTCCTGCCAGAGGTGGGTCACCGAGGCGGTCTTCCCCACGTCGCCGAAGCCGATGACGAGTACGCCGAGGCCGACCAGGATCATGCCGACGATGGCCACGACCTTGATCAGGGCGAACCAGAATTCCAGCTCGCCGAACGCCTTCACCGAGACCATGTTGACGAAGAGCAGGACGACGAGCGAGACGAGTGCCGTCTGCCATTGCTCGACGTGCGGGAACCAGTACTTCACATACTGTCCGGCGGCGGTGATCTCCGCCATGCCGGTCGTGACCCACATGATCCAGTACGTCCACGCGGTGGCGTAGCCCCAGAACGGCCCGAGGAACTCCCGGGCGTATTCGGCGAAACTGCCGGAAACGGGGCGGTGGGTGAGGAGTTCACCGAGGGCGCGCATCACGAGGAAGAGCACGATCCCCGCGACGGCATACCAGATGACGAGGCTGGGACCGGCCTGGGATATCGCGGTCCCCGCGCCGAGGAACAGACCGGTGCCGATGGTGCCGCCGATGGCGATCATCTGGATCTGGCGGGAACCGAGGCCCCGTTTGTAGCCCTCCGGCGAAGCGCCCTGTTCCTGTCCCGCCGCTGCCGCGTCGGCGGTCGTCGTCGGCGGTGTGCCGGATTTCGGTGGCTGCATGTGACCCGAGCCCTTCTCTTATGATCTTGGGCTCGCGAGACTAGGTACGGATTTCAACGACGACAAGCCTTTTGGTCGCCGTCGCACAGTCATGGCAGGTGGGCCGGGGCCGGTCCGTCAGGGCGGCGGGATCGGGCCGGGGTGCGGCGCGTCGGCGGGGTCCGGGCGCCAGAATTCTCCGTCCGGGAGATCCTGGCAAGCGCCCAGGAAGTACTCCTGGTCGTCCCGGAAGTCGACTGCTGTGCCGAGGAGTTCGCGGAACGCGGGCCAGATTTCCCGGGGGACGGGATAGACGCCGCCCGCCATCCAGAGGTCGCCTTCGTCGAGCGCGAAGAGATGCCTGACCCGGAGGTACTGCTCCCGGTCCAGGGGGACGGACGACGCCAGCCATTCGTCGTCGCCGAATCCGTCGAGAGTCCAGGCGAGATTGCGGCCGTCGGCGAAGGGATAGGCGGTGGTGCTCATCGCTCCAGCCTAAGCCGGAGGTGTGCGTCACCAGGTCATGCCCGCGGTGAGGTCCAGGACGACCGCGGCCGATGCCGCCGGTTCGCGCAGGGAGGGAAAGTGGTCGGAATTCCGCAGCCGTACGAGACGGCAGCCGGGGATGCGCGCGGCCATTTCCTCGTTGCAGCGGATCACTTCGGGCTGGTCCCGTTCGCCCAGGGCCAGGACGGCAGGGGCACGGATTCCGCCGAGGCGGTCGAAAGCGGGCTCGTCCGGCACGAGGAAGGGGTAGGTGGCGAACCACCCGGGGATCGCGGACCGCAGCTGGGCGGCCGCCTCGGGATCGCCGTCCGTACCGGCCGCCCCCCAGAGGCGCAGGCCCAGGGCCACCAGGCCGTCCATGTCGCCCGCCTTCGCCAGCACCTCGATCTCCGACATGACCTGCGGCGGGGTGAGGCCCTCGTAGCCGGTGACGCCCGGACACAGCAGGGCGAGCGCCGCGACCCGCTCGGGGGCGGCCAGGGCGAGGTTCAGCGCCGCCCTGCCGCCCATGCTGGAGCCGGCCAGGGCCGCCCGGCCGACGGCGAAATGGCCGAGGACCACGACGAGGTCCCCGACCAGGGAGAAACGGGCGGTGGGCTTCGGGGAGCGTCCGTAGCCCCGTACGTCGTAGCGGATCACCCGGTGCCGCTCGGCGAGGGACGGCAGGAGCGGATCCCAGATCCTGGAATCACCGACTCCGGGGTGCAGCAGGACCAGGGGCGGGCCGTCGCCGCCCGAGTCGTCCGCCCATACCTCGCCGCCGTCGACCGGCACCATGAGTTCCATGGGGGCGAGTCTGCTCGTGGCGGCGCCGAGATCACCAGATGGCGGCGGGGGCGTTCAGTGGCGCGGCCGCTTGAACCACTCGACGCCGTCCTTCTTCAGGCAGTTGACCAGCAGTGCGATGCCGGAGGCGAGCCCGGCCACGAAAGTGATCTGCCCCATGGCGAGGTTGAGGAGGCCGTTGCCGATGATGATCGCGGCGATGACGACGGCCGCGATGCGGACGCCGTTGCCGCCCTTGCCGAACCGCGAGGCGACGACCAGCGCGGCGATGCCGACGACCAGGGTGAGCCCGCCCGACACGTACATCACGCCGGGGGTGAGGTCCTTGTTCCTGCCGTCGCCGCCGACGACCGAGGCGGCGGCCAGGAGCAGGGGACCGAGGACGGTGTAGAGGCCGCCGAGGATGAAGAGGATTATGCGCGAGGCCTTGATCCCGCGGGGCATCTGCGGAGCCGGGGCGTAGGGCGCGTAGCCGTCGCCCGGGTACCCGTACGGCTGCGCCGCCCCGTACGGCTGCGTCCCGTACGACTGCGTCCCGTAGGGCTGGCCCCCGTAAGGCTGTGCGGGGTGGGGCTGCTGGGCGTACGGCGAGTTCGGTTCCGGGGTGTTCACGTTGTCCTCTGTGGTGCTTCGGTCGTAGGGCGGGCCGGTTTTCCGGGGGTCCCGTTGCCGGAATCCCACCGTCAGTTGGGCTGAGACCCGCCCGGGTGCAGGGTGCCAGGGGGGTGGGCTCGGGCGCATTGCCGGATTCCGGAAGTGTCCGGGCACGGTCCCCTGCCGGGGCCTGCCCGTGGGTTCCGCTGTGGTGGTTGAACGTTTATGCCTTGGTTTCGGCGCCCGCATGTGCCGGGTTCCGGGAATTTGGCCAAAATTCGGCCGGAACGGTTCTGCTTATGGGGCGCATGGGTTCCGGGGTGCTTCGAGGGGGTCCGGGGGGTGGCTGGGTGGGAGATCAGGGCAGTGATGGGGGTTTATTCGGGAGCGGTCATGCTTGCGAGGGAATAGCAAGCGACGGGTGGTTCGCCGGGGATTCGGTGGGCAATTCTGAAGTCAGCGACGACGTCGGAAACACCGCTGGGCGGTCGGCCAACCGCCCAGCACTAAGCAGCAGTTCCGTTCTGCGTTCTGGAGGAATTGACATGGCAAGCACCCGCACTGCTCGCGTCCTCGCCGTTGTTGCCGCTCTGCCGATGGCCGCTCTGCTCTTCGCCGGCGTCGCCTCGGCCGACGACGGCAACCAGCTGGCGAACCGTGGATCCAACGTGGCTGCCGCCGCGATCGTGGGCAGCGGTGTAGGGCACACCAACAACGGGAACTCCACGACGGGCCAGCAGCAGGCCACCGGTACTGGTGCCTCGAACCAGAACAACACCGCCAGTGTGAACAACTCCCACGACACCGCGATCCGTCAGGACAACGTGGTGGTGCACTTCGTCTACGTGAAGTGAACCCGGCCTGGGGAGACACACACGTGACCGGGTGAGAGTGGACAGGGTCTGGTGATGGTCGCGCGGCGGCACTGCGGTGCCGTCGCGCGACCTTTCCGTTTAGGGGCTCGGCTTCCGGGCTCCGCCCTTGACAGTCCCAGCAGATCTGACGGACAGTCAGAAAAACTGGGGAAGGGGGCCCGGTGCGCGACCCGGTCGACATCCACCCGCTGCTCAAGGAGTACGAGGGGCGGCCCGCCGCCGTCTCCGCGCAGGCCAGGGACCCGGTCAACGCGCCCATGATCAGGCACTGGTGCGAGGTCATGGGCGACACCAACCCCGCGTACACCGGCCCCGACCCGATCGCTCCGCCCGCCATGCTCCAGGTCTGGACCATGGCAGGCCTCTCCGGGCGCCCCGGTCGTGCCACCGCCTACGGCGAACTGCTCGCGCTGCTCGATTCGGCGGGGTGCACGGCGGTGGTCGCCACCGACTGCGAGCAGGAGTATCCGCGTCCGCTCCGGCCGGGTGATCTGATCGTCTTCGATGCCGTCATCGAGTCGGTGTCGCCCCGCAAGACCACACGGCTCGGCGCGGGGTACTTCGTCACCACGCGGACCGACCTGAGGGTGGACGGCGAACTGGTCGGCACCCACCGCTTCCGGATCTTCAAGTACGCGCCGGCGAACAGGGAAAGCGCGACCGGAGAACGCGTGAACAGGGAAAGCACGAATGGAGAACGCGCGAACGGGGCGCGCGCCCCCCGTCCCCGTCCCGTCGTCAACCGGGACAACGCCGGGTTCTGGGACGGCGTGGCCGCCCGCAAGCTGCTCATCCAGCGCTGCGCGTCCTGCGACACGTTCCGTTTCCCCTGGCTGCCCGGGTGCGGGGCCTGTGGTTCGCCGCGGTGGACGGCCGTCGAGGCGTCCGGCGCCGGGACGGTCTTCTCGTACGTGGTCGTGCACCACCCGCCGTTCCCCGCGTTCGACCCCCCGTACGCGGTGGGGCTGATCGAACTCGCCGAAGGGGTCAGGATGATCAGCAATGTGATCGGCGTGCCGTACAGCCGGGTGCGGATCGGGATGCCGGTCGAGCTGGAGTTCGTGCAGGTGGACGACGGGCAGTTGCTCCCCGTGTTCCGCGTATTCCGCGTGCCCGCGCCCGGGGCGGCGCGATGAGGGCGGGGGACGAACTGCCTCCGCTCACTGTGCCCGTCACCCGTACGCTCGTTGTCGCGGGCGCCATCGCTTCCCGTGACTACCAGGACGTGCATCACGACGCAGAGGCGGCCCGCGCCAAGGGCTCTCCCGATATCTTCATGAACATCCTCACCACCAATGGTCTGGTGGGTCGCTTTGTCACGGACCACTTCGGGCCGGAAGCGATCCTCCGGAGGGTTTCGATACGTCTCGGGGTGCCCAACTATCCAGGCGATGCTCTGGTGTTGACCGGAAGGATCGTCTCCGTGAACGATCGCACCGCCGAAGTCTCCGTCGTCGGTACCAACCGCCTGGGCCCCCACGTCACCGGTACGGTCACGGTGACCCTCCCGTCCCCGGTTCCCTCGTGAGCGCGCGCGGGCCCGATGTCCTCGGCGGCCGGGCGGCCGTGGTGGGGATCGGCGCGACGGAGTTCTCCAAGGACTCCGGCCGCAGCGAACTGGCCCTCGCGGCCGAGGCCGTGCGGGCGGCCCTCGCGGACGCCGGGCTGACCCCCGCGGACGTCGACGGCCTCGTCACCTTCACCATGGACACCAGCCCCGAGATCACCGTCGCCCAGGCGACCGGTGTCGGGGAGCTGTCCTTCTTCTCCCGCGTCCACTACGGGGGCGGTGCCGCCTGTGCCACCGTGCAGCAGGCCGCGCTCGCCATAGCGGCCGGCCTCGCCGAAGTCGTCGTCTGCTACCGCGCGTTCAACGAGCGCTCGGGACGCCGCTTCGGTGCCGGGGTACAGCGGCGCGAGCCCTCCGCCGAGGGCGTGGCGCTCGGCTGGGCGCTCCCTTTCGGGCTGCTCACGCCCGCGTCCTGGGTGGCGATGGGCGCCCGGCGCTACCTGCATACGTACGGCCTGGAGCCGGAGGTCTTCGGGCACGTCGCCGTCACCGGCCGCCGGTACGCGGCGAGCAATCCGGCCGCGTACTTCCACGGCAGACCCATCACTCTCACCGACCACGCGGCGTCCCGCTGGATCGCCGAGCCGCTGCGGCTGCTCGACTGCTGTCAGGAGACCGACGGCGGCCAGGCACTCGTGGTGACCTCCGTCGAACGGGCCCGTACGCTTCCGCAGCCGCCCGCCGTGATCGTCGCCGCCGCCCAGGGTGCGGGCCGGGCGCAGGAGCAGATGACCAGTTTCTACCGGGACGACCTGACCGGTCTGCCCGAGATGGGCATCGTCGCCCGGCAGCTGTGGCGCACCAGCGGGCTGGCCCCGAGGGACATCGACGTGGCGATCCTCTACGACCACTTCACCCCTTATGTACTGATGCAGCTGGAGGAATTCGGCTTCTGCGGGCCCGGTGAGGGCGGCGCGTTCGTCGCCGAGGACGTGCTGCCGCTGAACACCCACGGCGGGCAGCTCGGCGAGGCGTATCTGCACGGGATGAACGGCATGGCCGAGGCCGTCCGCCAAGTGCGCGGGACGTCCGTGAACCAGGTGTCGGGTGCCGGACGGGTGCTCGTCAGCGCCGGTACCGGAGTTCCCACCTCCGGGCTGCTTCTCGGGGCAGACGGATGACCCGACGGCGTGTCAGAAGAAGGCCGTACCCCGGGGCCCCGTTGACTCTAGTCATGGCCCGACGCAAGCAGATCATCGGATATTTCATCGCCCTGATGGTGGCAGTCACCCAGCTGACCACGGGCAGCGCGCCCGCCTCCGCCGGTGACCGGGGCGATCCACGCTCGGAAGGGGCCAAGATCTTCCGGGGCTGGGGCATCGACACCTGCCAGGCGCCCTCGCTGTCGGCCCTGCGTGCGTGGAAGGAATCGGACTACCGCGCCGTCGGCGTCTACTACGCGGGCCGGGCCCGCGCCTGCCCCCGCCAGACCTATCTCAGCGCGGGCTGGCTGAGGGACGCCCGAGGCCTGGGCTGGCGCATCCTGCCGATCTTCGTCGGCTCGCAGTCGCCCTGCGTGAAGTCGGACTCCAAGCGGGGCTTCGAGATCGGCGACTACCCCTACGACCAGGGCCAGGACGAGGGCCAGGAGGCCGCGAACCGGGCCGCCCAGCTCGGCATCGCGCCGCGCAGTCCGCTCTACCTCGACATGGAGGCCTACGACGACGGTGACGACGACTGCGCGGGCATGACCCTGTCCTTCATCCGGGGCTGGAGCGCGACCGTGCGCGACCTCGGCTACATGCCGGGCTTCTACAGCAGCGCGGACTCCGGCGTGCGGCACATGGACCGGGCCCGGCGGAACGGTACGTCCGGCCTGCCGGACGTGATGTGGTTCGCCCGGTGGCGGGTGGACCCGTCGACGGACGGGGAGCCGGCGCTGGGGCGCAATGCGTGGACGCCTCATCGGCGGATCCATCAGTACAAGGGGAATGTGACCGAGACGCATGGCGGTCAGAGGCTGACCGTGGACCGGAATCTGGTGGATGCGCCGGTGGCGATCATCGACTAGGTCCTCGCCGGACGGGTGCCCTGGGGCTCGCTGCGCCTGCGGCGGGCCTTTTCCCCTACCCGCCCCTTCCCGAACCGGGGGAGACCCCCAGACCCCCGACCGCGCTCCGCGGGGTGTCCTCAATCGCCGGACGGGCTGAATTTTGCGGACCGTGGCAGCGAACCTGCGGGAACGGCCCGCAGACTCAACGCCACGGCCAGCAAATCCAGCCCGTCCGGCGATTGAGGACGCGGCCGCAGGCCGCCCCCGCCGCAGGCGGTGAACCGGACCCGCGGCCGGAGGTCCGTCGGCCGCCCGTCCGGTGGGGACCTCGTCTCCCCCTCCAGGAGGTGGGGGCGGGTGCGTGAATACGACCTGAGGCGGAGCGCGCTTCGGCACCTCCGGCCGATCCGCCGGGGACAGGTGCGCTCATAGCTTTGAGACATGACAGCTTCCGCGACGCCTGTGTGCACCAGCGCCTCCACCGCCGTGTACCCGTCGTTCTCCTCGTACGTGCGGGCCCGCGGCCCGGTACTGCAGCGCACCGCGCGCTCGCTCACCTCGAACCCGTGCGATGCCGAGGACCTGCTGCAGACGGCGCTGACCAAGACGTACCTGGCCTGGGAGCGCATCGAGGACCACCGGGCGCTGGACGGCTACGTACGGCGCGCGCTGGTGAACACCCGGACCTCGCAGTGGCGCAAGCGCAAGGTCGAGGAGTTCCCCTACGAGGAGCTGCCCGAGCGGGAGTCGGCGGCCGCGTCGGACCCCGCGGAGCAGCAGGCGCTGCGCGACGCGATGTGGCGCGCGGTGCGGCGGCTGCCCGACCGGCAGCGGGCCATGGTCGTCCTCAGGTATTACGAGGACCTCACCGAGGTGCAGACCGCCGAGTTGCTCGGCGTGTCCGTCGGCACGGTGAAGAGCGCGGTGTCCCGCGCGCTGGGCAAGCTCCGCGAGGACCCGGAGCTGGCGTACGCGTCGTAGGCGTACGGCGGGGCGCGCGACAGGGCGTGCGCGGAGTGTGGCCGGAGTCTTAGCGTCCGGGTAGTGACTTACCGAGAGATACCGCAGCAGAATCAGCGGACGATCACCCGCCCCGCTCTGGTCCTTCGGGAGGCCCTCGGTGCTCAGCACGATGCAGGACGTACCGCTCACCGTCACCCGCATCCTCACGCACGGCGCGCTCGTGCACGGGGACGCCCTGGTGACCACGTGGACCGGGGACGGTGAGCCGCTGCGGCGTACGTTCCGGGAGGTCGGGACACGGTCCGTACAGCTGGCGAACGCCCTGCGGGACGAACTCGGGGTGGTCGGCGACCAGCGCGTCGCCACGCTGATGTGGAACAACAGCGACCACGTGGAGGCGTACCTCGCCGTCCCCGCCATGGGCGCCGTGCTGCACACCCTCAACCTGCGGCTGCCCGCCGAGCAGCTCGCCTGGATCGTCGGGCACGCCGCGGACCGCGTGATCATCGTCAACGGCTCGGTGCTGCCGCTCCTCGCGCCGCTGCTGCCGCGGCTCGACTCCGTCGAGCACGTCGTCGTCTCGGGGCCGGGCGACCTGTCCCTGCTGGCGGGCTGCCGTCCCCGGGTGCACGACTACGAGGAGCTGATCGCCGGGCGTCCGGAGAGCTTCGACTGGCCGGAGCTGGACGAGCGGCAGGCCGCGGCGCTCTGCTACACCTCCGGGACCACCGGCGACCCCAAGGGCGTGCTCTACAGCCACCGTTCGATCTATCTGCACGCCATGGAGGTCAACGCCGCGGCGTCCTTCGGGCTGACGCCCGCCGAGATCTGTCTGCCGGTCGTCCCGATGTTCCACGTGAACGCGTGGGGGCTGCCGTACGCCGCGTTCATGGCGGGCACGTCGCTGCTGATGCCCGACCGGTTCCTGCAGCCCGCTCCGCTGGCCGACATGATCGAGGCGGAGCGCCCGACGGTGTCCGCGGGCGTGCCGACGATCTGGGCGGGGCTGCTCGCCGAACTCGACGCCCGGCCGCGCGACATGTCGTCGCTCCGTACGGTCATCAGCGGCGGTTCCGCGTGTCCGCCCTCGCTGATGGAGGGGTTCGAGGAGCGGCACGGCGTGCGGCTCGTCCAGGCGTGGGGCATGACGGAGACGTCGCCGCTCGGTGCGGTCGCCTACCCGCCCGTCGGGGTGACCGGCGAGGCCGCCTGGCCGTACCGGGTGTCGCAGGGCCGGC
This sequence comes from Streptomyces sp. NPDC002537, assembly GCF_053594975.1. Lineage (NCBI taxonomy): Bacteria > Bacillati > Actinomycetota > Actinomycetes > Kitasatosporales > Streptomycetaceae > Streptomyces > Streptomyces sp. NPDC002537. The sequence continues at coordinate 14,193 of NZ_JBSFWT010000008.1, read as the reverse complement.
TGCCCGCGTCCGTCGAGTTCCGGCTGGCCGGGCCCGGCGGTGACTTCCTGCCCTGGGACGGGAAGTCCGCGGGCGAGCTGGAGGTGCGCGGCCCGTGGATCGCGGGCTCCTACTACGGCGGTGCCGGTGCGGGACCGGTGCGCCCCGAGGACAAGTTCAGCTCCGACGGCTGGCTGCGCACGGGCGACGTCGGCACGATGACGTCCGACGGCTTCCTGACCCTCACCGACCGGGCCAAGGACGTCATCAAGTCGGGCGGCGAGTGGATCTCCTCCGTGGAGCTGGAGAACCACCTGATGGCCCACCCCGAGGTCGCCGAGGCGGCCGTCGTCGCCGTCCCGGACGACAAGTGGGGCGAACGTCCGCTGGCCGCGATCGTCCTGCGGGACGGTGCGGAGGTCGAGTACGAGGTGCTGCGCGCCTTCCTGGGCGAGCGGGTTGCCCGCTGGCAGCTGCCGGAGCGGTGGACGCGGGTGGACTCCGTCCCGAAGACGTCTGTGGGCAAGTTCGACAAGAAGGTGTTGCGGCGGTTGTATGCGGAGGGGTCTTTGCAGGTGTCTGTGCTGGGGTAGTTGTCCGGCTGCCCGGCCGTCTGCCGCCTGCGGCGGGGGCGGCCTGCGGCCGCGTCCTCAATCGCCGGACGGGCTGGTTTTGCCGGCGTAGCCCGCAGCCTGCGGGCCGCAGGGCAAAGAGCCACGGTCCGTGCAATCCAGCCCGTCCGGCGTTTGAGGACACCGCGCGGAGCGCGGTCGGGGGTCTGGGGGTCTCCCTCAGTTCGGGAAGGGGCGGGGTGGGGAACAAGCCCGCCGCAGGCGCCGGCGCCCCGGAGCCGCGTCCTCAGACGAACGGAGTGATCCGCTCCTCGACGCCGAGCAGCACCTTCCCGTAGACCTCCAGGCCCACCGCCGGTACGGACGCCGCGTGCCGGCCGGCCACGCTCGCGTCGCGCCAGATCCGCTGCAGCGTGCTGGTGTCCGCGAAGGCTCCGGCGCCGTGCACATTGAGCAGGGTGCCGACGGCGGACAGGAGGTTCTCGATGGCGTGTCCGGAGTCGGCGCGCACCCGCGCCCTGGTCAGCAGGTCGAGGTCGGCGCCCCGCGCCGCGGCCCTGTCGAGGTCGTCGGCGGCCCGCTGCGCGTGCAGATGGGCGGTGTCGATCTTCATGGCGGCCTCGGCGACCTGCAACTGGACGCCGACCGACTCCGCCTGGGTCTCGTAGTAGGTGTACGAGACCGGCTTGGTCGCGGCCTTCTCGGTGACGATCTTCAATGCGGCGCGTCCCAGCCCGAGTTGGGGGCCCACGAGGCCCACGGCCAGAAGTGGGGCGAACGCGGTGCGGAACAGTCCGCTCGGGCCGTGGTCGGCGGGGATGTCGCCCTCGATGGCGCTCGGCACGGACATCACCCGGTGCTCGGGCACGAAGACGTCCTCGGCGATCAGGCAGTTGCTGGCGGTGCCGCGCAGCCCGGCGACGAACCAGGTGTCCTCCAGTGTCAGCTCGGTCCGCGGCACCAGGGCCATCGCCTGGTCGACGACCTCGCCGTGCTCGTCGGTGACGGGCATCCCCAGGACGGCCCAGGAGGAGTGCGAGGAACCCGAGTTGTAGTACCAGCGGCCGGACATCCGCCAGCCGCCCTCGACCTTGCGGCTGGTGGAGGTCGGGCCGAAGACGCCGGTGACCCGGGCGTCGGGGTCGGCGCCGAAGACCTCCTCCTGCGCCGGCTCGGGGAAGAGCGCGGCCAGCCAGTTGCACATATTGACCACGGCGGTCACCCAGCCCGTCGAGCCGTCGCCCTCGGCCAGCGCGGCCGTCACGTCGAGGAAGGTGCGCACGTCGCTCTCGTGGCCGCCGAAGCGCCGCGGCACGGTCAGTTTGAACAGCCCGGCCTCCGTCAGCGCGTCGATCACTTCGTCGGTCACCCGCCGGTCCGCCTCGATTCTGGCGGCGTGCTCGCGCAGCAGCGGTTGCAGCGCCACTGCCCGCGCCACGAGTTCGGCACCGGACGGGACGGACGAAGTGGCGGGCGTGGGGCGGGGGTGCGTGGTGGTCATGTGTGCCTCCTGGCTGAGGTTCATCGCGTTCATCGCGTTCATCGCGTTCATCGCGTTCATCGCGTTCATCGCGCGAACGCGGAGTGGGTGCCGAAGGTGCGGTGGCCGTAGACGAGCGGGGCGGCCGTGGCCGTACGGGTGTGGGCGACGTCGCCGAGGAGCAGCAGATGGTCGCCGCCCTCGACCGCCGAGCGGAGCTCGCACACGAGCCAGCCCGGCGCGCCGGTCAGTCGCGGCAGCCCGTGGTCGTGGCTCCAGGGCGCCCCGGACGCGGCGAAGCGGTCGGGCACTCGGCTGGCGAAGACCCTGGCCAGCTCGTCCTGGTCGCTGCCGAGGACGTTCACCCCGAACCGCCCGGTCGCGAGGATGCGCGCGAGTACCTGGGAGGAACGGTCCAGTGCCACGGAAACCATCGCGGGGCGCAGCGAGAGGGAGGCGAAGGCGCTGACCGTGACCCCGTACGGGATCCCGTCCTCGGCGGCCGTCACGACCGTCACCGGGGCGCAGACCCCGGCCATCGCGTCGCGGAAGTCCTGCTCGATCATCACGCTCCCCTCTAATCACCATGATGATTACGGTGATCATGCATGCGGTTTACGAAAGGCGTCAAGAGGTGCGATGCTATTCGTCATAATCAATACAGGTGGGCCGTGAAGGTCATCCGTGAAGGTCATCGAGGAGGCACTGTGGGGACCGCAGACCGCCGCACGGGCGAGCACGACGCGCACCACACACGCGACGGCGACGAACCGCCCGCCCTGCGCCGCGGTGACTGGGAGCGCTCCTCCTCGACCTCCCGCGCCGAGATGGCGGCCGACCGCATCGCGTCCCGCATCGCCCGCACCGAGCCGGGGGCCCGGCTCGGCACCAAGGACGAACTGCGCACCGAATGCGGTGTGTCCGTCGGCACGTTCAACGAGACGCTGCGTCTGCTCCAGGCCCGCGGTCTGGTCACCGTGCGGCCGGGTCCCGGCGGGGGGCTGTTCGCCGCGGAGCCGCCGCCCACCAGGCGGCTGGGTGCCTGGGCCGACGCCTTGGGCGATCAGCACGCCGAGGAGGCCCTGCGCGTCCGTGACGCCCTCGACCGGTTGCTCGTCGAGGACGCCCTCTGGCACGCCTCGCCCGCCGATCTCGCCGCGCTGCGCGGCGACTTGGCCGTCCTGGCCCAGGCGGCCGACTCCGTCGACGCGCCCGCCTTCGCCCAGGCCGAGCGGCAGTTGCGCACGCGCCTGGCCGCGCTCAGCCCGAGCGCGCTGCTGCGTCAGCTGTACGACGGCCTGCTGGCCGTCATCGAACCCCTCCTGCGCACCGCCGACGCCGACACCCTGCACGCCCTGTACGACCGCCACGCCTCCCTCGTCGACGCCCTCGATTCACGCGACCGCGACCGGGCCCTGCGGACGGCCGGGAACCCGGCCGGCTGACGCGGCGGAGCGGTTGGGCCGGGATCGTTGACCAACCTCGACCGGCTACCGAGACGGTACGAACAGTCGATCAGTGGGGGCAGCGCGTTGGAACTTGTGCCGGACGGCGATTCGCTGGGCGGCATACGCCCGCTGCTGGAGCAGGACGAGGCCATCCTGGGCTACGAGCCGCAGGACGGGTTCGCGGACCGCTGCTGGATTCTGCACACGGCCTACGAGGGCGCGGCTCGGGTCCGCTGGAGAGATGTCCTGACGGGAGTCGGCAAGCGTCTGGGTGACTGGCAGCACACGCCGTCCTGGAAGGTCTTCCACGGACTGTCCGGGGACTTCGGGCATCCGTCCTTGGGCGAGATCGACCGGGAATGCCTGGACCGGCTGGTCGAGGTCCTGGCGCGGCACAGCCCTGACGGCCTGGGCACGGAGTGCTACTGGGCCCAGGCGGCGATCGAGGACCTCAGCCGTCCTGTCCTCGCGCGCCGGGGCCGCCTCGGCGAGGCACTGGCCCACCACGATGCCTGCGGGCCGCCCAACTGGGTCGTCTCGGAGCAGTTCCCCGCCCATTGGTGGCCTCGGGACGGTTCCTGGTTTGTCCTCACCAACTGGGATCTCAGCGCCACCGAGGTCTTCGGGGACGAGGCTCTGATCGCCGACCTGCTCGCCGACGGCGGGCTGGAGGCCGTGCGCCATCCGAGCATCGCCGAGGTCGAGGACAACTGCGCGGAATGGCGTGAGCGGCCGGAGAACGATCACGTTCCCCCCGGTTGCTGACGGTTGTTGACGGTTGCGGTCGGGCGGGGGAGAAGGGGCAAGATCGTCGGGTGGCTCACATCGGACTGGTGGCCGTCGTCGTGCGTGACTACGACGAGGCCCTCGCTTTTTACGTGGACGTCCTGGGGTTCCGGCTCCTTGAGGACACCCGCCTCGACGACGGGAAGCGCTGGGTCGTCGTCGGCCCACCCGGTGCGCGGGAGACGGCGGTTCTCCTGGCGCGGGCCGTGGGCGGTGAGCAGGAGGCCCGTATCGGTGATCAGACCGGCGGGCGCGTCGGCTGGTTCCTGAACACCGACGCGTTCGAGCGCGACTACGAGCGCATGCGGGCGGCCGGGGTCGTGTTCGAGGAGACGCCGCGGCGCGAGCCCTACGGCATGGTCGCCGTCTTCAAGGACCTGTACGGGAACCGCTGGGATCTGCTCCAGCTCGATCGCGGCTAGCTTCGCTCGGAGCCGCCCGGGAAGATCGGTTTGGCGCTGCCGGTGACCATGCCTGGCGGGAGATGGCGTGATCAGATCGCCCGTGCCTGGACGATCAGTGTCCCGACGTTTTCGGGCTCGGGGGCCTCCAGTGTCAGGGTTTCGACGTCGAGGAAGCCGTAATGCATGAGGATGCCCTTCCACATGTCCTCTGAGTAGGACCAGCGTCGGACCGGGAGTACTTTGCCGGTGAATCCGTTGCCGTGCATTCCTTGTGCTCCGTAGCAGCCCTCGACGGCCGGGGCCTGGGAGAACACCAACACTCCATGAAGGTTGAGACGTTGTCGGATGGCGGGCAGGAGTCTCTTGGGCGCGGCGAACCAGAAGGCTCCCCAGATCGAGTAGATGGCGTCGTACGTCTCGTCCGTGGTCGTGAGGTGGTCCACGGCTTCCCGGAGGATGAACCGGGCCCCAGGGACATCGCCCCAGCGCTCGGTGGCGTTCTTGATCTGGGCGGGGGAGAGGTCGATGCCAGTGGCGTCGATTCCCTTGCGGGCCAGATATGCGACGTTGTCACCACACCCGCAACCCAGCTCCAGAGTCTTTCCCGGCTGGCAGAGCAGTTCTTCGGCGGGTCCATGATGGTCGTACTGCGTCCAGCCGAAGCCTTTCTCGACGGACTCGTCCACTGAACCGATCTTTCTCACGGCGCCCGCCGCGTACCGGTCCCAGTAATTCCCAAGGCTCATGCCCCGACGTTCCTCGCTGACGTATAGGCGAGCATCCGTACCGTCGAGCTCCGACGGCCTCACGCTACTCGCCGGGTCGCGTGATCAGGACAGATCCCGAAGCATTCCCTCGAACGAGGAATCGACGGCACCTCGAAGGGCGCCGCCGACCCGGTGCGGTGGGTATCAGTGGCAGCTCGTGCCCTGCGTGCAGGGCGAGCAGTTCGAGGCGTCCCGTTCCCACAACGGCCAGTCCACCTCGAACCCGTGCTGCTCGACCACAGCTGCCGTCCTCATGACCGTGCCGTCAGCCTTGCGTTCGATCTCGGGGATGTGGTGGAGGAACTTGCCGTCGTTGTACTGACCGCAGAACTCGGCATAGTTCGCCGTGTCGAGAATCAGTGCGTGCACGGCTGTGTCCACCAGCTCGCCGCAGCCGAGTTCCAGCCCTTTGCCGAGAGTTTCCATGGCCGTGATCAGGTAGGCGACGGCCTGGCCGAGGAGGCGCCCGGCCATCACGGTGTCCATGAGATGGTCGCGGGTCAGGAGCTTGATCTCCCGGTCCCAGACCGCTTCGCCCAGCAGTTCCTTCGGATCGCGTACTACTACTGCCGTACCCATGTGGGCCACCTCCGGCTAGAACGGATCTTGCGGAGCCCCGCCTGTCCACCGGATGCGGTGGTGTCGGAGCCGGCGGCGAACAGGCGGGGGATACGAACGCAGGGTGCGGCTCGACTCAACTCCTACGCCAGCGACCGGGACAGTTATGTCATCCAGGGCTGGAAGGTCTACGCGCAGGATCTCCTGACGAAGCTGGAAGTTCCCGTCGACGAGACCGTCGTCGAGGTGCCGCCCGAGTTGTTCGAACACCTCGGTAGGGACGGGCTGCCGTCCGGGCAGATCAAGACCTCCGAGGCCCCGATCATGCTCGTCACCGAACAGGGAACATGCATCATCCAGGGGCCCCGCTTGCACGACGCCGAGGCCCTGAGTCAGATGAGGATTCCCGACTACGAGACCTGTATCGAGGTCCCCAAGTCCTCGATCACGGCCCTACTGGAGGAGAGCAGTGGACCTGATCAGCAGCGCCCGGCGTGACGAGCTGTTCGACAGCTTCGAGCGGGATGCCTTCCACCTGGAGCTGCGGGACGAGTACGGATCACCCACCGAGGAGACGGGGTACACCCGCTGGCAGCGCGGGGAGCCTGACGATCACGCCTGGCTCGACCAGTGGATGGCACTGATGAAGCGCGTCACCGGCGAGGGGAAGACAGTACGGCGAATCCGGGTGGTCACTCAGCCGCACTCCGCGTATGTCGGGTGGGAGCACTCCCTGACGCGGTTGAACCTGGAGGCCGGCGAGGACATCAGGTGGCTGCCCAGGCATCGGATGCCGGAGGACGTCGCACTCCCCGTGGCGGGTAACGACTGGTGGTTGTTCGACGACCGGCTCCTCGCGATCGGCCACTTCGGCGAGGACGGCCGGGTACTGGGTTCGGAGCTCGTCGACGACCCGCAGGTCGTGACGGAGTGTGCCCGGGTACGGGATCGGCTGTGGTCCGTGGCGATTCCCCACATCGCGTACCAGTCCTGATCGCCGGTGTCCCAGCAGGCACAAGAAGCACGGGAGGTTCTGGGCGCCCGGCTGCGTGGGTTCCGCAAGGATGCGGGCTTCGCCAGCGGCCGGGCCTTCGCCGCTGCCACCGGCTGGCAGGAGTCCAAGGTCTCCCGCATCGAGAACGGTAAGCAGAATGCCAGCGAGGACGACATCCGGGTCTGGTGCCGGCACACCCGTACCGAGGAGCAGATCGACGAACTGATCGCCACAGTCCGGCACCTCGGGGAGCTGTGGCTGGACTGGCGCCGCCAGCTCCAAGCCGGTGCCGCGCCGAGACAACGCAGAGCGCTCCCGGTATATGCCAGGACCAAGGTATTCCGGATCTTCCATCCGACCGTTGTCTGGGGAACGCTGCAAACAGCCGAATACGCGGCCGCGGTCTTCAGGCAGGTGATCGATTACTACGGGATTCCCGACGACGTCGAGGCCGCCGTGGCCAGACGACTGGAGCGACAGCAGTACCTCTACCGGGGCAAGCGTGTATTCAATGTTCTGCTTGCCGAGCAGGCTCTGTATACCGGGCTCGGCGGACCGGGCGTGATGCGCGGTCAACTCGACCGCCTGTTGGTGGTGATGAAATTGCCGAGGCTCAGCCTGGGCCTGATCCCCCGGGACGCCCCCATGCGTATCTGGCCCGGAAACCCGTTCTCGATGTTCGATGACAAGTTGGTTCTCGTCGAGACGTACTCCGCCGAGTTCTCCGTCACCCAACAGCGCGAAATCGCTCTGTATGCCAAGGCGTTCGACCTGTTGAGGCAGTCGGCCGTCTATGGTGAGGCGGCCCGGCGGCTCATCGAGGCGGCACTGGTTCATCTGGATCAGGATCTGCACGAACCATCTGGCGGATCTACCTTGCTCGGGGGGTGCGGGGACGAAGGATGAATGTGCCGATGCCCGCGCGGACGGTTTCCGCGAACGAGCGCATGCGGGACCTCACCTCCCCCAGTTGTCCAAACGGAGTGCCGCCCGAGGTGAGGGGTCGGCGGCGTTTGTCGGGTGTGGGGCCGGGTCAACAGGCCGTCTGGTAGGCCGCGTCGCCGGCGAGGCCGCTCGCCGAGAAGCACTGGTCGCGGCCGAGGGTGGTGTGGAAGCTGCCGCTCGTGTTGGCGCCGTCCCGCGCGGACAGGTAGACGGTGGAGGAGCCGGTCATGTGGTTGTACGTGGTGGTGCACTCCCCGGCGTTGAGGTCCTTGCTGTTGAAGAGCCGGCCGTAGTTGTCGCGCACGTCCTCGTAGAGGACGAAGGCACCGTGGTTGCAGAGGGTGATCTTGCCGGGGTACGGGATCGCCGGCTGGGCCGCCTGGGCCGGGGCGGCCATGCCGACCGCGCCGAGGGAGACGATGCCCGTGATGGCGGTCGCGGCGGCTGTGGCGACGGTGCGGGAGGCGAACTTGTGGAGCATGGGGGCCTTTCGTGAACCGGTGCGTGCGCTGAACACGCGTGATCACCGTCTCCGCTCGTGGTGAATGAACGGCGGCAGGGGGGTTGACCAGCGGTTGTCGTGGAGCGGCGCGCCGGGCGGTTCTCAGCCGGTGGCGTCCTGGCCGATCGCCCGGATGATGTCGGCGAGCCACACCAGGTGGTAGCCCAGGGCCCCGTCCTGGTGGGCGAGCAGATCTTCAAGGTGCTGCCATGACTCCGAAAGCTGCCCGATCGTGAGCGTCTTCGGCTCGTTGAGGACGTCGTAGAGCTCATCGCCCGGGACGGACCAGAAGTACTCCTCCCCGAGCTCCACGGTGTGGCCGGCTGACGTTTCCACATGCCGGAGCGCCGTATCGAAGGCGTGCCGGAGCTGGTCGAGCGGGATCCGCAGAGGTTCACTGGCCATGGCGCCATTTTGGCGCAGCGCCGCCGGGCGACGACTCACCGGACAGGCCCTGGCCAGGGGGCGCCGGTTCGGACTTGCGGTTTCCGTTGCGTCAACTTCTACGGTCGTATGTGGGGCCGGAAAGACCGGCCCGGTGATGGGAGGCACAGCCGAATGGCCTGGTCGATCGCGGATGTGGCCCGGATGTCCGGGGTGACGTCCCGGACGCTGCGGCACTACGACGAGATCGGTCTGCTGCCGCCCGCGTGGATCGGGAGCAACGGGCACCGCTACTACGAGGAGGCCGGTCTGCTGCGGTTGCAGCAGATCCTGCTGATGCGGGAGTTGGGGCTGGGGCTGCGCGAGATCCAGGCGGTGCTGGACAGCCAGGTCGATCAGGTGACCGCGCTGCGCGAGCACCAACGGCGGCTGCTCGGTGAGCGGGACCGGCTGGAGACGCTGCTCCGTACGGTCGGGCGGACCATCGCCGAACTGGAGGAAGGCAAGGACGACAACGCCATGGTGAAGATCAACAGGCCGGAGAACCTGTTCGAGGGGTTCACGCCCTCCCCGGCCGAGGACGCCGAGGTGCGCGAGCGGTGGCCGGAGCACTGGGAGGAGTCCCGTCGGGCCGCCGAGAAGATGACCGCCGCGGACATGGAGCGGTGGCAGCGCGAGACGACGGCGCAGATGATCCGCTTCGCGGAGTTCATGGTGGCCGGTACGCCGGTCGCCGATCCCGCGGTGCAGGCCGAGGTGGACGCTCACTATCAGAGCATCTGCCGCTTCTGGACCCCGAACGCGGCCGCGTACAAGGGGCTGGCCCGGACCTACGCCGACGAACCGCGGTTCCGGGCGAACTTCGACAAGATCGCTGATGGGCTGGCCGACTACCAGCGCGATGCGATGGTCGTCTACGCGGACGCCCGGCTGGGCTGAGCCGGCTGACGGCTCACACCGCCGGGGGGCTGCAGACCCCCGGCGACACCTGAGCGCTCCGCTGGGAGTGCGGTCGTTCGACTGCGGGCCGTCGGTGGCCGTACCGCACCGGACTTCCACAAGACCCGCTTCAGCTCCGTTCGGAGCGTTCCGGGAACATCAGCTTGGCGCTGACGCTGACCAGGCCCAGCACGCTCAGCCCGAGAACGAGCCGCAGCAGCTTCATATCGCCGTCCCACTCGTGGGGAGCCCCGAAGACGACCCAGGCTCCCAGGGCGATGCCGAGGAGGAGAACGGCTATGGCGGCGATGCGGCGTCCGGTGGAATTCATGCCTTCATGATCAATGATCTGTACGGGAACCGCTGGGACCCGCTCCCGTTCGATCGCGGCCGGCTTCGCTCGGGGTCGCCCGGGAACATCGGGCGAAGGCGGCTCGCGATGGCGGCGGTAGCGCTACGGGCCTGCGATCAGCCAGGTGATCAGCGCGGCGTCAAGCTCCGCGTTGTACCGGTAGACCACTGAAATGTCGCGGCCACCGGTATCTTCCGGGAGCAGGCCGACCACCCGTAGATCGCTGTCGAGCATGGGGCGGCCCTGTCGGGGGTCGGCCTCCAGGGAGGTGCGGGCGCTGTCGACGGCTACGCGCTCGTGCGGGGTCAGGTCGATGCGTGCTTTCTCGGCGGCGTCGGAGTAGAACGCGTGAGTCACCGGCCGGCTGCCCTGTCGGCGAGCTTGCGTCGCAGTTCGGCGGCGATGTCCTCGTTGGACCGGCTCACCTCGGCCGACCCCACGGGATCGAGCCGCAGCAGGACCCGGTGGCGGAAGTGCTGCGTGAGCCGACGGACCGTTGTCAGATCGTCCAGGTCGGTCGCATCCAGTTCCTCCACGAACTGTTCCAGGTCGCCGGGGTGGCCGTGGGCTCTGAGGGCGGCCCGCAGTTCGCGCAGCGTGCGCATGGGCGGAGGGTCGGGCACAGGACGGTGTTCGGTGGGCTGTGTGGTCACGGTGACCTCCTAGTCGACGGAACCGACGCTACTCGCGAGCGCCGGAGTCACGCAGCGGGTTCGGCGGTGGCGGCGGGTCGTGCCGGGAACGGTTTCCGTGGACGGGTTACGTCATCGCGTTCTCCGTTTCCTGATTTCGGAGCGTAGAGCGGCCGCGTGACGGCGGGTGCTCTCGGCGAACGCTTCGCGCACCCAGCCCTCGTGGCGGTCGTCGCCTCGGCAGGCGCGGCAGCGGCCTCCTGGCAGGGCGTGGCGGCTTGGGGTGCGGCAGCCCTCACATTCCATGAGGGCGGCCGGTGTTGACGCCGACGCGCGGTCTCGTTCCGGTGGCATTTTGTTGGTGAGGCGTCTGCGGGCCATCGCTCCCGGGCAGTGGACTTCCGGCGGGAGGCCCGCGGTGAGGGCGTGGATGAGTTCCCGTTCGGTGGCGCCCCGGGCGAACCATTCGTTTGCGAGCGGTTCGAGTTGGGCGCATTCCCTTGCGGAGAGGGTCATGCGGGGGTCGGTGCGGCCGATGCTGGCGAGGATCTTGTACGCGCCGGGCGGGGGCGGGGGTTCTTCCTCCACGGGCGCGGGGGCCGGGTCCTCGCGGGGTACGTCGCCGCGCAGGAAGCGCTTCCACCAGGAGTCGTTGCGTGCGGTGCGTGAGAAGTACGTACGGAAGACCCACTGTGTGCCGCCGTCCCCTACGGGTTCGCGTCTGCGGAGCAAGTGCCCGGCTTTTGCGAGGGCGTTGAGGGCGGTGCGTACGGCCTGTTGCCCGTAGGCGGCGAGTTCCTTGGCGAGGGTTTTGACGTCGATGGCCGCGCCGTCGGGGAGGCGGTCGATGTATGTCGCGATGGCCGCTTCGCGGGCGGGGAGGTGGGCGAAGTCGTCCTTGCGGCGCGGCTTCTGGTCGGGTGCGGAGCGTTTTCCGTAACCCGGACGGGCCATGGAGGGAGCGGCGGTGCGCTCGTCGGCGCTAGGGTTGGCGACAGCCACGGGGATCCTTGCGGTGATCTTGGTGGTCAGACCCCCGTTCGGTGCTGTGAACACCGGCGGGGGTTGTTTCTTGCCGCGCACGCTACACACTCTGCGCACACCGTCGCCACTCGGCTACCTAAAGTCATATAAGTTGCGGCGGGCGGGAGTTGAGGCCATGGGAGGGTGGGTGGGTTCAACCCCACCACCCATTCATCGCATAAGGCGCTCGGGTCTCGACACCCGTCCCCCGAATTGCGAATGCCATATTCGTGTCATGGCTGACAACACCGATTTCGAACCCGGCGACGGCCCCAGCAGTGGCATTTCCGTGACCCTCACCGCCGGAACGCTGCAGGCGATCCGCGAGCGGGTCGGCAAGCGGGGTGTGTCCGCATATCTGGAGCAGGCCGCGCAGCGTCAGATCGAGCGCGACAACCTGGATGAGCTGATCGCCGACTTCGACAAGGTCAACGGTCCGGCTGATCCGGAGGCTGTGGCTGCCAAGCGGGCCAAGCTCACCGGTGCCGCCGCGTCGGAGGCCGGGGCGGCCGCGTGAGCGGCGCCCTGTTCCTGGGCGGCGAGGGTCTTGCCAAGGCCGTACAGCGCGACCGCGAGGTCCACGAGTGGATCGCCGCGGCCCGCGCCGCGGACCTCCCGGTCGTCACCTCCGCCGCGACTCTGCTGCGCGACGCGGGACTGCACGGTCACAAGTACGCCATCGACGCCATGCTGTGCGCGACCGCCCTGGCGCACCTGGGCCGGGTCACGATCCTGACCTCTGGCACGGAAGACATCCAGGCCCTCACCGCGGGGCATCCTCGCGTCGTCGTCGAGAAGATCTGAGGCCACCTCCATGATCAGGCGCCCGCCGTATGCGCCGAGATCGCGTCCGCCGGCGGCGGCAGGCATTCGCGTGCGGGGGTGGGAAGACGGGTTCGGCGGGGGCTTCGACGACGAGTGTGGGGACGGTGTTGCGGGCCGGTTCGTCCGTGCGGACGCGTGGAAGGGGAGTTGGCCGCCGCTCAGCTACGCGACGGCCTTCTCGGACGACAAGTGCTCGGCGCGGGCGAGCAGTTCGCGCGCCGCGTCGGCCTGCCCGGCCTCTCGCGCGGCACGCGCGCCGCGGGTCAGGCGGGCGGCCGCGTCCCCGGCGGCGGGCGACAGCTCGGCGGCGCGCCGCAGGATCTGCGCGGCGGATGCGCAACCGCCGCGCGCCCAGGCCCGGTCGGCGCTCCCGGCGAGCAGCGCGGCGACCTCTTCGTCGGGCCCGTCGCAGGCGTACGCCAGGTGCCAGGCGCGCAGTTCGTCGGCGTCCTCCCCGGCTTCGGCGAGGGCGCGGGCCAGGGCCCGGTGCGCGGCCTGCCGTTCGGTGAACGGCGCCTCCTCGTAGACCGCGGTCCGTACGAGCGGGTGGCGGACGCGGACGCGGTCGCCCTGCGGGTCGAGGAGCCCGGAGCGCAGCGCCTCCGCCCAGGCGGCCTCGCCCACGCCGAGCTCCGTGGCCGCCTCCCGGAGGACCCAGCGCTCGCCGCGCTCCTCGGCGGCCGCGAGCAGCAGCAGGGTGCGGGTGTCCGGGCCGAGCGCCCCGATACGGGAGTTGAATGCGCGCCGCAGCCGCGGGCCGAGCGGGGCAGGGCCGACGTCCAGGGCGGTCGGCAGCTCCTGCAGGGCCGGCGGATTGCCGCCGGCGGTACGGACCGTACGGGCCAGGACGGACGCGTCGGCGTCGTCGAGGCCGCCGATCTCCAGCGCGGGCAACTGGTCCCAGGGGCCGCCCGCCGGGTCGGCGTGCGTGGCCATCAGCAGGGCGATCGGCTCGGTGCGCAGGCGGCGCACGATGAAGCGGAGGCACTCGACGGTCGGGGCGTCCAGCCACTGGACGTCGTCCACGACCAGCAGAACCGGCTGCTCGCCCGCGAGTTCGGACAGCAGGGTGAGGACCGCGGCCCCGATGAGGAAGCGGTCGGCGACGTCCCCGCCGTGCCCGAGCGCGCCGCGCAGCGCGGCCGCCTGCGGCGGGGGCAGGGTGCCGATGCGGTCCACCACCGGCCACAGCAGCTCGTGCAGTGCGGCGAACGCGAGGCCCGACTCCATGCGGGTGCCTCGGCAGGCGAGCACCGTGAAGTCGTCGGCGGAGGTGGTCGCGTACTCCAGCAGGGCCGTCTTGCCCATGCCGGGGTCGCCCCGGAGCACCAGTCCCGCCCCCGCGGACTCTCTCGCTCCCTGGAGGGTGCGGTCGAGTTCCTTCTTTTCCTGGTGCCGTCCGTGCAGCGTCATTTGTTGGAGATCTTATAAGGGGGGCTTTGGGGGGCGGCCGCGGGCCGGTCCGCGCCTGCGGCGGGCTTTTTCCCCAGCCCCGCCCCTTCCCGAAACTGGGTGAGCCCCCCCAGACCCCCCAAGCGGCTGCGCCGCTTGTCCTCAAACGCCGGACGGGCTGGATGTGCGGACCGTGGCCCGCACATCCAGC